>NZ_HF986840.1:0-74676 GCF_000431195.1 Prevotella sp. CAG:255
CCCCTGTGGCAATAATCTTCTCATAATAGGAACTAAAACAACTAATCTACGACGTTAATAATGTATATTCCACAATAAACATAATAAAATAAATTATCATGGTAGAAAAATTCAAAGATTATCTAATCCATTCAAACATGGCAAGAAACACTGTTGCAGCATACATTTATGCTGTAAATGATTTCAATTCCCAATATAAGGAATTGACGAAGAAAAATCTGTTACTTTACAAAATGTATCTTATAGAGACGTTTAAGCCCAAAACCGTAAATTTACGAATTCAAGCGTTGAACAAGTATCTTGAGTATCTACATAAACCTCGTTTACGTCTTAAATCAGTAAAAGTGCAGCAACGTACATATTTAGAGAATGTCATCAGCAATGCCGACTACATTTTTCTGAAAAATAAATTGAAAAAGGAAAATAATTTAGAATGGTACTTTGTTGTACGTTTTCTTGCAGCTACAGGTGCAAGAGTTAGTGAATTAATTCAATTGAAGGTAGAACATGTACATATTGGCTTTTATGACATTTATACTAAAGGTGGTAAAATACGACGTCTATTTATCCCTAAGAAATTGAGAGATGAAGCGAGGGAATGGCTTAAAATAAACAGTAGAGATAGTGGTTATCTTTTCCTCAATCGGTTTGGAGAACGAATAACGACACGTGGTATTGCACAACAATTAAAGAATTTTGCAATTAAATATGGATTAAATCCCAAAATTGTCTATCCACATTCATTTAGACATAGATATGCAAAAAACTTCCTTGAAAAATTTAATGATATTTCTCTATTAGCAGACTTGATGGGACACGAAAGTATAGAAACTACACGTATCTATTTACGTCGTACAGCAAACGAACAACAATCTATTGTAGACAAGATCATTACGTGGTAATGTAAAGAAATAATAAAATCGCCATCAGTAAATTGATGGCGACTAACTATTCTGTTTTTCTTTTATAATTACAACAAAGTAAAAGTTAATACAAATTATATGAAAGACAAGGAAATATTTTCTCACACGTTACAGCCTCTTCACGGATTCTTGCGTATCAGCGTCAGTCCGTCGCGCAACGGCAAGAGGACCTTTTCTACGCGGGTGTCGTTCATCACGTAGTCGTTGAAGTGTTCTATGCCGGCAGTCTGGCGGTCGCTGCTCTTGGGCACTTCGAGCACATGGCCGTCCCACAGCGTGTTGTCGGCAAGGATGAAGCCGCCGGGACGGAGTACGGACAGCGCCATTTCGTAAGACTCGATATATGTGCGCTTGTCGCCGTCGATGAAAGCCATGTCGAACTCAATGCCCAGTTTGGGCGCCTCCTTTATTGCGTCACCAATGATAAAGCGTATCTTGTCGGCCACGGGCGAGTTTTCAATCCACGGACGTGTGAAGTCTTCCTGCTCGTCGTTAATCTCGTATGTGTACACCATTCCGCCCTCTTCCAGTCCTTCCGCCATGCATATAGCGCTGTATCCGCTGAACGTTCCCACCTCAAGGATATTCTTCGGCCGTATCATCCTCACCAGCATCTTCAGCAGCCTGCCCTGCAGGTGTCCGCTCGCCATGCGTCCGCGCAGCAAGTGAACGTTAGTGGCACGCCACAGTCTGTAAAGATAGTCGCCCTCAGGGTCGATATGGGACAGAACGTAGTTTTCTAATTCATAATTCACGTTTTCTAATTCATAATTCATAATTCACAATTCACTTTTCTAATTCATAATTCACAATTCATAATTCATAATTGGGACGCTTTCTTAATTTTTAATTCTTAATTTTTAATTTTCCTCCTTTCCTCCCAATTATGAATTATGAATTGTGAATTATGAATTAAATATTATTCCTTCTATCGCAAGTCTGTAGGAGTCGAGACCGAAACCGCAGATGACGCCAAGGCAGGCGCACGAAATCATTGACTTATGGCGAAACTCCTCGCGCTTGTGTACGTTAGAGATGTGAACCTCAACAACGGGAGCTTTCAGCGAACGTATGCAGTCCTGCAGGGCTATGCTCGTGTGTGTGTAGGCTCCTGCGTTGAGCACTATGCCGTCGTAGGTGAATCCCACTTCCTGCATCTTGTTGATAAGTTCGCCTTCTATGTTGCTCTGATAATAGTCGATGTTTACATCAGGCATCTTTTTTCTCAGTTCGTCAAGATAAGCCTCAAAAGAGTTGCTGCCGTAAATCTCGGGCTCTCTGCGTCCCAACAGGTTCAGGTTAGGACCGTTAATAATCATTATCTTCATAATATCGCGGATTTATATGTCAAGCGGCAGCATGCGTGCCGCCATAAACAACATCATTTATTTATGATGCAAAATTAATAAAAATCATATAAACGCACGAATCATAAATAAAAAAACGGCGCTACAGGCATATCGCAAAATGCCTGTAGCGCCTTTCTATAATAATATATGTCTTCCTAAGAAAATTTACTTGCCGAAACGCTTTCTGAGCTTCTCGATCATGTCGCGTGTCATGGCGTCGAGGTCATACTCGGGTTTCCATCCCCACTCCTCACGCGCACATGTATCGTCAAGAGAATTAGGCCATGACTCGGCAATAGCCTGGCGCAGCGGGTCTACCTTATACACCATCTTGAAGTCAGGTATATATTCTTTTATCTTGTTGTAGATAATCTCCGGCTCAAAGCTCATAGACGCAATGTTGAACGAATTGCGGTGCTTCAGTTTTGACGGGTCGGCCTCCATAATCTCTATTGCGGCACGCAGTCCGTCGGGCATATACATCATATCCATATATGTGCCGGCAGCTATCGGGCACTCAAACTCCTCACCCTTTACGGCTGAGTAATAGATGTCAACTGCATAGTCGGTTGTGCCGCCTCCGGGAGGTGTAACGTAAGATATAAGTCCGGGGAAGCGCACAGAGCGTGTGTCAACGCCGAAGCGCACATTATAATAATTGCTGAGCAGCTCGCCCGAAACCTTCGTAACGCCGTACATGGTCTTTGGGTCGCGCACGGTGTCCTGCGGAGTCTTGTCCTTGGGCGTGTTGTCGCCAAACGAGCCAATCGAACTGGGAGTGAACACAGCGCATTGTTTCTCGCGCGCCACCTCGAGCACGTTGAAAAGTCCGCCCATGCCTATCGTCCAGGCAAGCTGGGGCTTCACCTCAGCAACGGCAGAAAGGATGGCAGCAAGATTGTATATTGTATCAATCTTGTATTTAGACACCACCTCGCCTATCTGTTCAGGCTTAGTAACATCAACGACCGCCGACGGTCCCGACTCCAGAAGTTCGCCCTTAGGCTCTGCTCCGGGAATATAACCGGCAACGATATTTCCATTGTAAAGTCCACGTAACTTCATTGTCAACTCCGACCCAATCTGGCCGGTAGAGCCAATAACTAAAACATTTTTCATACTATAAATATTAGATTTACAATTAATCTTGATACATGCACAATATCTTCAATGGACACGCCACAACAACGGCAACCACGCACCGGCAGCCACAACAACGGCTGCCTAAAGGCAACGCCACACCGGAAATGGCCATGCACAACATCAAATTAAGGTTAACCTGCCGAACCGCCGCCACACCAAGACAACAGACATGGACGGCATGCCGAGACAGCAATAAGCAGCAGCCGTACACAAAACGGCGCATACATATAATGCAAAGATATGAAGAAAAGATTATATTATAACAAAATTTATCGGATTATTTACTCTAATTTCAAAAAAAAACAAGAACTTTGTAAAATGAAAACATTGATGTTAAACTTAATCTAAGAATTATGTACGGAAAAATGAAAGAGTTCCTCACGAAGGAACTGGACGGCATAAAGGCCGCCGGCTTATACAAGAACGAGCGTATAATAACAACTCCGCAGAGAGCCGGAATAAAAGTTGGCGACGGACAGGAAGTGCTCAACTTTTGCGCCAACAACTATCTTGGACTTTCTGACAACACACGCCTTGCCGAGGCTGCGGAGAAAGCCATGAAGGAAAGAGGCTACGGAATGTCGTCAGTAAGATTCATTTGCGGAACACAAGACATGCACAAAGAGCTTGAAGCCGCAATTTCCGATTATTTCAAGACCGAAGACACCATCCTGTATGCTGCATGCTTCGATGCCAACGGAGGTCTGTTCGAGCCTTTGTTCACCGAAGAGGACGCCATCATATCTGACGCACTCAACCATGCATCAATAATAGACGGCGTCCGTCTCTGCAAGGCTAAGAGATACCGCTACGCCAACGCCGACATGGCAGACCTTGAAAGATGCCTGCAGGAAGCACAGGCACAGCGCCACCGCATAATAGCAACGGACGGCGTGTTCTCTATGGACGGAAACGTTGCCCCGATGGACAAGATATGCGAACTTGCCGAGAAATACGACGCACTGGTAATGGTAGACGAGTCGCACTCTGCCGGCGTTGTAGGCCCGACAGGACACGGCGTGGCTGAAAAGTTCAACGCTTACGGACGCATAGACATATTCACCGGTACATTAGGCAAGTCGTTTGGCGGCGCAATGGGAGGATTCACCACAGGCCGAAAGGAAATTATCGACATGCTGCGCCAGCGCTCAAGACCATATCTGTTCTCTAACTCTCTGGCACCAGCCATCGTAGGAGCCAGCATCGAAATGTTCAAGATGCTGAAGGAAAGCAACGCCCTGCACGCCAAGCTGATGGAGAACGTTGAATATTTCCGCGACAAGATGACCGCTGCCGGATTCGACATCAAGCCTACGCAGAGCGCTATATGCGCAGTTATGCTGTATGACGCAAAACTGTCGCAGGACTTTGCAGCCCGCATGCAGGACGAAGGCATATATGTAACAGGATTCTACTATCCCGTAGTGCCTAAAGGCCAGGCCCGCATACGCGTACAGCTGTCGGCAGGCCACGAGAGAGAGCATCTCGACAAGGCTGTCAACGCCTTCATAAAGGTAGGCAAGGAACTCGGAGTAATCAAATAACACTCAAGAAAATACGGCCAAGGCGACACCACACGCTCAACTTGGCTGAGAAATAAAAATCCGGGGCATGTCGGTCCCCGGATTTTTTTAAGCTAAAACCGGGCGTTAGAGTTCAGCCTGTATTTCAGCCTTATATTGAGCTGATTTCCGTCTGACTTTCGCAAGCATGGCAGACTATGGCCAGAAAGACGGACGAAAAGGCGACAACAGAAAACAAAAGACGGCTGAAAGCACAGATAAGCAAGACAGATAAAACTATATGCTGTCTAAGAACCGATTGTAGAATAAATCCTGCCGTGCAGACATGGCCATGACGCTAAAGCCGGGAAAATACAGAATAAAGCAAAGATGATTCAGAAAGAACAAGACAACATTATACACAAATACATCCGCTACATGAAACTTCAGCGTAATTATTCAGGCAATACGCTCGAAGCATACATCCTTGATATCAACAAGCTATTAAAATTTCTGAAGGACAACGGCATCAGTCCGGAAACGGCAAAACTAAGCGACATACAATGCTTTGCCGCCTCACTGCACGACATAGGGATATCACCTCGCTCACAATGCAGGATTCTAAGCGGCGTGAGAGCATTCTACAAATATCTGTATCTTGACGGATACATCAAGGACGACCCTACAGAACTGCTCGAATCGCCAAAACTCGGCGACCATCTGCCCGAGGTGCTCACCACGGAAGAGGTGGACAGACTGGAGCAGGCAATAGACCTGAGCAAATGGGAAGGACAGCGCAACAAGGCCATAATAGAGGTGCTGTTCAGCTGCGGACTGCGCGTCAGCGAACTTGTAAACCTGAAGATGTCTGCGCTTTATCTCGACGAACAGTTCGTAAGAATAATGGGCAAAGGCAACAAGGAGCGGCTCGTGCCTATATCTGAAAATGCCATAAAGCAGCTGAAATACTGGTTTATAGACCGCAGCCACATGAACATAAAGCCGGGCGAAGAAGACTACGTTTTTCTGAACCGCCGAGGCGCACACCTCACCCGCACCATGATTCTTATAATGATAAAGCGGCTGGGTGCCGAGGCAGGCATACAGAAGACGATAAGTCCGCACACACTGCGCCACAGCTTTGCCACAGCCCTGCTTGAAGGCGGAGCCGACCTGCGCGCCATACAGAGCATGCTGGGGCACGAAAGCATAGGTACAACCGAGATATACACCCACATAGACACGCACACGCTGCGCGAGGAAATTCTGAACCATCATCCAAGAAACATAACAGCAAAGGATAATAAGGTGGAAGAATAAGCCGGCAAAGGCGTGGGACAAGCATTCCGGCACCTATGCTCGCAATAAATGTTTTTCATAATGAAATAAAACAATAATCTCTATTTTAGCAGTAATAAAACGTATATTTTGTGCTATTTGTTAAAATCCGATATATTGCATTAAACACATATGCGGAATTCAGAATATTTGCTTAACTTTGCGTAAACCACAACTCATCATTAACAATGGCAAAAATTACCGTTCAAAATACAGATATTAGCATTGTAAAGTACAATGAAGAAGACTATATCAGCCTTACAGACATGGCACGAAGCCAACTGCAAGAGCATATTATCTTCCGTTGGCTTAGTCTTAAAAGTACTATTGAGTATCTTGGCGAATGGGAAATGTTATACAATCCCGATTTTAATTGTACCGAATTCGGTACAATTAAAAATGCGGCAGGAAGCAACAATTTCGTTCTTTCAGTAAAAACATGGATAGAAAGAACCAGCGCAATCGGCATTCGTTCGAAGGCAGGCCGCTATGGCGGCACGTATGCACATCGGGATATAGCATATCATTTTGGCATGTGGATTTCTCCTAAATTCCAATTACTTCTTGTTAAGGAGTATCAGCGGTTAAAGACAGAAGAACAAAGGCTGCTCGGTTGGTCAGCGAAACGTGAATTGTCAAAAATCAATTATCGCATACATACTGATGCCATAAAGAAGAATCTTATTCCTATGGAAGTAACACCAATGCAAGCAAACATGATTTATGCTAATGAAGCCGACGTGCTGAACGTGGCGATGTTTGGTATGACAGCAAAACAATGGAGAGAAGCAAATCCTGAACTGAAAGGAAACATCCGTGATTATGCTACTATCAACGAACTTATCTGTTTGTCGAATATGGAAAATCTAAATGCCATTTTTATCGAACAAAATATAGCACAAAGTGAACGTCTGATTAAGCTAAACCAAATAGCAATCCATCAAATGAGCATATTGGAAAGTAGTGATACCGACCGTAAACTTTTGAAATAAATTATTTTATCTTAATATTTACAGATTATGAAAAAATTACTTTTTGCTTTTTTACTTGCCCTCGTAATCCACAGCACATCTTATGCAAGTGATTTTTCAAAATATCGTGGAGTCTGGGCTTCAAATGATGCAGAAGCGGTTATAACAGACAGCATTTGTATGTTCTTTGAGAAAACTCCAACAGGTCTGAGAGCATTTCTCAATATCCCTACACAAGACATATATAGCTGTACCACTTACAAAGATTCGGCATTTGTCGTTGAAACCACTACGCCTCTTACACTCACTGACGAGGTCAAGACGGTTAACGGAACTGCCGCTAAGACTCTTCGTATTGGAGATAAAGTTATGTCTAAGGTAGAGGAGATAACAACCTGCAAGCCTTATGAAAAATCCATTGCCAAAAGCAAGTTAGACATCGGTAAGTGTCTACAGGAATGGAGACTTGGTGCTAAGTATGGAAAAGATGGCGACGTTTTTATGTGTGAGGTCAATACAAACCGCCATATGTTTGTCTATTTGGTAAATGACCGTATGATATATATCAGGGCAGCTGCAACAGCCAACAACAATAATGGCACACTGTTTTTTCAGAACATTCGTATGATGCGCAACGATAATACCGGAGAAATGACATCATATATTGAACCTGACAATTATAATATCGCCGCAAACGATTTGAATATCGACAATAGCAAGTTTAATCCCAACGCTTGCGTATTTAGTCCTGATGGCGGAATTTACTGGTCATTCATCTCGTTTACACCAGACCAAATCCAGCTAAACGGCTGTGGCGAAACTTATTATATAAAGCGTACTGATCAATTTGACGAATACTTTAAGTATATACCCTACGAAAAAGCAGGCTTATAACAATTACTATTTCTGGGATAATGGGCTTTACCGTACCTTTGTGGCTTGGTAAAGCCCATATTTTTATTCAGGCCTGCCCGATGAACAGCTTTCATCAAAGCATATTACCATAAGCTTACCCCGAATCATCATACAGCATATAAGTTCTATCTGTCTTGTTTATTTATGCCTTCATCCGCTCAATGAAAAGCAGCAATCTGCCCTAATAATAAAGGTCTGTTTGGGTTAAAAGACCGTTAAAAGCCGGCGTTTTATTGTTTTAATGTGTTAAATTATCGTTTTTCGATAAATTTTTATTGAAAATATTTGGAACATTCAAATATAGTTTCTACATTTGCATATCGAAAAACGATAAATCAGCGAAGCTAAATCGTCTGCCATACAAAATAATTCTATAACTTTGCTCTCGATGATCATAGCGATTATTGTTTGTAATACTTTGTTCTTCAGCACTATAAAGTTACAACAATTTTCGCTAATCACCAAATTTACACGCATTTACAATTCGTCGAACTCACGTTATAATAATAAACGCAATGAAATTATTAAGTATTTTACTTCTGCTTTTTTGTTTAAATTCAACAATTAGTGCACAAAAGCAAAAAGACCTGGTAACAATAACAGGAAAAGTTTCTGACTATAACGGCAATCCTATTGATAATTGTTCTGTTATGTTCCAAAATTCAAATTTTGATATTCTCTTTGAGACTAAAACTGACGAAAAAGGGAAATATCAAATAAATATACCAAAAGGCAAATACAGCAACATAGGTGCTATAAATATGGATACTTATCCTCATACAATGAAAGTGGGAACAAATAATGAGAATCTGAGACTGGAGTTTTGGGGTTGGAATTTTATTGCAGACAGAGATACAACTTTAAATATACAATATAACCGAATGGAAGCATACGGAATGCACGTTTTTCAAATCCCCGGAGCTGTACCAGCCTATCAGATCTATGTCCGTCCTATGAGCTTAACAAGATTTCTTACAAATAAAGGCATACAAAACGCTCAACATAAAGAGGATTTGTCAAATATTACTCAAAAGCCATCTGCTGATACGGCCAAATGTGATAACATAGCTCCGACAATTGATAAGGTAGGCATAAAAGTATGGATTGATGGAGAAAGCGTGGATGTTTTGATGAAACAGCAAATAAAAGAATATTATAAAGAAACTGAATACGGAATAGCTTACTATATAACAGTAAGTGAACCTAAAAAAACGACAACACTGCCCTATAAAATATTTAAGATCGAATTAACTGATTTGGAAAATGGAGATAGAGGGGAGGCAATATATTATCTTGAGAATACAAATTATATAGAACATAAATGACAAAATTAAACATATTATAATTCTATTGATCTTTTTTGCAAGTTTAATGTCATTATAAAAGAGATAGCGGCTTATTGGAAAATATAAAGTCACTTGACATACTTTTTATACTCAAACTTTATATTATTGGGTGGGAAAAAGGGTGTAAATCTTTCAAATGCTTGATTTACATCCTTTTTTGCTTTATTGCGGAGAGAGAAAAAAGGAGGATAAAAAAGGCAGATGCCGGGCTATGAAAGCCAGCCGGACCCCGGCAGGTCGGAACACAGGAAAATCTACCAGATGGCACTATAAAATATTCTGATATGCCGACAGCAAAAAAATCAAGCTGTCAGCCACATAAAAACTAACCTTCATATACATCTGAAAACAATAAAACAAGGCTCCGTATCGGTTAAAAGACCGTTAAAAGCCGAAGATTTATTGTTTTAATGTGTTAAATTATCGTTTTTCGATAAATTTTTATTGAAAATATTTGGAGCATTCAAATATAGTTCATACATTTGCATATCGAAAAACGATAAATGATTATTGAATTTAGATAACACCGCTTCCCGCAGGATATTAAAAAGACAATATCACGACGTAGTTTTTCAGAACAAAGAACGTCTAACGACAAAACAGATTAAAGAATTAAATAAACAAGAATAATAACGAAATAAAAAATATAGCATTATGGAACTGATTACAATTACCGCCGCAACAATTATGAGTTTGTTCACAAGCATCGCAGGAACATCCAACTCTGACAACCGCTTCGCATACAACGCAGAGATGCAGGACGGTAAAGTAAGCGCAATAGTTACTTACGACAACAGCGGCAAATATCTTACAGCCAAGACACGCAAGCAATATACATACGACGACCAGGACCGCGTGATAAGAAAAGAGGTGATGAAGTGGAACAGCGACAAGCAGGAATGGGAAAACTACCTCTGCATGGACTACACCTACAACGCCGGCAACACTGTGCTCGACATGAAGGTATGGAAGAACAGCGACAGCGCCTACGTGCAGAGCCAGCGCATGACATACAGCAGCATCAGCGGAAACGCCACGGGAGTTGACTGCTACACATGGAACAAGAGCAGCAACATGTATGAGCTTAACGACAACTACGTACTGCTAAGCGACTACACCGCCAACCTGCTGGCCGACATGAAATGACAGCAACAACGACTCTCTCTAACTAAATAAATAAAGGCCTGCCCGCCGGCCGAGAAAACAGGGCGGCGGGCATTTTTATGAAAAATACGCAACAAGATGAAAACAAAGCTCAACATATTCTGCCTGCTTATCTTCGCCGTTATCATCGTAGACATATTGATGGCCACCGACCTTATGTTCAGCGGCATGGTCAGCGGATATAAGTCAGCCAAGCACATCCAAGAGACAAACACTGAAAGCGTGGACGGCTATCGCGTTGTTTCGCTCATACCGAACGAAATCACATGGCGCAACGCAATAACCATAACCGACAGCGCAACGAACAAGTCGTATAAGGCATGGCCAACACAGATAAACCTGCCGATAGAGGATTCTTCAGGCACAGCAGGCAGCATTCTGTCAGTAATCATAGGCATAGCAATAATGGTGGCAGGCATCATCACGCTGGTGTCGTTCATACGCTTCGTGCTGAACATCAACCGCAACAACATCTTCACACGGAAGAACACGAAATACCTTAAACGCATAGGCTGGTGCATGGTGATAATAGGTCTGCTGGCAACGATAAAATACTGTAACGACGTATATGCCGCCACACAGACGTTCAGCCTGACGGGCTACACCATCGGATATTCAGACGCCGTGTACACGGGAACGATACTCTTCGGACTATTCTCTCTTGTAATGGCAGAGTCGTTCTCCATCGGACTGAAGATGAAAGAGGAACAGGAACTCACGATATAATAACCTACGTAAACAACTCTAAAGCAACAAGTATGGGTAAAATAATAGTAAATCTCGACGTGGAGATGGCCAAGCGTAAGATTTCGCTAGGCGAGCTGGCCGAAAGAGTGGAGCTTACGCAGGCTAATCTGTCGATCCTGAAGACCGGCAAGGCCAAGGCCATACGCTTCACCACGCTCGAAGCAATATGCCGCGAGCTGGGGTGCCAGCCAGGAGACATTCTGGAATACCGGGAGGAAACATAAACCGGCTTACAGCATGGTATTTACACGAAAGTAACAATTTTGCATACAAAACGTATAAAATTTATTAAATATAACAACCAGTAACAACATTCGAGAGATAAAAAAACTATCTTTGTTGAACTATTTTAAACTCTTTTTTATGAAAATAAAACATCTAATCATCACGGCCGCACTGTTCTTGGCAAGCACAGTGGGCATCATGGCTCAGGGCATGCAGATGCCTCCCATCCCGGTTGACCCGGCAGTGAGGACTGGCAAGCTGGCCAACGGACTGACCTATTACATCCGCAACAACGGTTATCCGGAAAATCGTGTTAACTTCTACATTGCCCAGCGCGTGGGTTCTATCCAGGAGAACGACGACCAGCGCGGTCTGGCTCACTTCCTTGAGCACATGGCCTTCAACGGCTCAGACAACTTTAAGGGCAACAACCTCATTGAATACCTGCGCTCTATCGGCGTAGAGTTCGGTTCTGACCTCAACGCATACACAGGCGTAGACCAGACCGTATACAGAATATGCAACGTTCCTTCTACACGCATTGAGGCTCTCGACTCTTGTCTTCTCATCCTGAAAGACTGGTCTAACGGCCTTACACTCGACCCCAAGGAGATCGACAAGGAGCGTGGTGTGATCAACGAGGAGTGGCGCCTGCGCACTGACGCACAGACAAGAATGTTCGACCGCAACCTCGAGAAGATCTATCCGGGCAGCAAATACGGACAGCGCATGCCTATCGGTAAGATGGAGATCATCAACAACTTCAAACCTGAAGTTCTCCGTCAGTACTACCACAAGTGGTATCGTCCCGACAACCAGGCAATCATCGTAGTCGGCGACATCGACGTTGACCGCACTGAGGCTAAGATCAAGGAGCTGTTCAGCGGCATCAAGCTTGATCCTAACGCTCCGAAGGTTGTCAACGAGCCCGTGCCCGACAACAACGAGGCTATTATCATCGTAGACAAGGACAAAGAGCAGCAGACTGACATCATACAGCTGATGTACAAGCACCCCGAAGTGCCAGACAGCCTGAAAGGCAGCCTTGCATATCTCGTTCAGAACTATGCAGTAAGCCTCTCAACACAGATGCTCAACGCACGTCTGCAGGAAATACAGCAGAATCCTGACTGTCCGTTCGTTCAGGCTTACGCTTACGACAGCGACTTCATCCTGGCTTCTACAACCAAGGCATTCACCCTGGTTATCCTGCCGAAACCGGGCATGAGCGAGCAGGCCATCAGCACAGCCACACGCGAGGTTATGCGTGCCGTTAAGTTCGGCTTCACAGCCACAGAGTTTGAGCGCGCCAAGGCCGACTATATGAGCTCACTCGAGAAGGTTTACACCAACCGCAACAAGCGCGACAACGCTATATACGGTGACATCTACCGCGACAACTTCCTCGGCAACGAGCCTATGCCTTCAATCGAAGACGAGTATCAGATAATGCAGCAGATTTCTCCGGTTATCCCTGTTGAAGCTGTCAACGAGATTACCAAGGAGCTGATAAGCGAGACTGACACCAACACAGTTGTAGTGGCATTCTACACAGAGAAGGAAGGTGCTAAATATCCTACAGCTGAATCTATCAAGAAGGCCATCGACGGCGTTCACGCTGAGCAGCTCACAGCATGGGTTGACAACGTTAAGAACGAGCCGCTGATAAGCGTTCTGCCCAAGAAAGGCAGCATCAAGAGCGAGAAAGAGAACGCTAAGTTCGGCTACAAAGAGCTCACACTGTCTAACGGTGCAAGAGTATTGCTGAAGAAGACTGACTATAAGGACGACGAGGTTATCCTCAGCGCTACATCTAAGGGTGGTGCTTCTCTGCTCGGCAAGGAAGACTACGCTAACATCAAGATGTTCGACATGGCCATCGGCTACAGCGGACTGGGCAACTTCAGCAGCACTGAACTGCAGAAGGTACTGGCAGGCAAACAGGTTAACGTTGACCTCACAATGCAGAACCTGCACGAGACTGTAAGCGGAAGATCAACTCCTAAGGACCTTGAGACTCTCTTCCAGATGACATATCTCTACTTCACAAACATCAACAAGGACGAGAAGAGCTACAACTCAATGGTGGGACTGATAAAGACCTCTCTGAAGAACAAGGAGCTTTCACCTGAGATGGCACTGTCAGACTCTGTAAAGAACACTCTCTACATGCACAACCCGCGCTTCGCCTCTATCGAGATGAAGGATGTTGAGAACGCTAACTACGACCGCATTCTGCAGATTGCAAAAGAGCGCACAGCCAACGCTGCCGACTTCACATTCACAATCATCGGTAACTTTGACGAGGCTGCCATCCGTCCGCTCATCGAGCAGTATATAGCTTCTCTGCCTGCAAAGGGCGCTAAGGAAAACTGGAAGCCTGTTACTACCTACAACAAGGGCAACACCGTTAACCAGTTCTACCGCAAGATGGAGACTCCGAAGGCTAACGCTTACATGTACTGGTATAACAACAAGACTCCTTACACTCTCGAGAACAGCATCTACGCTGACGCAGCAGGACAGATCCTGAGCATGATCTACCTGGAGAAGATTCGTGAGGAAGCCAGCGCTGCCTACTCTGCAGGAGCTGCCGGATACTCATCACTCGGAGGCGACGTTCCGTTCACATGCATCATCGGTGTTTGCCCGATGAAACCTGAGAAGAGCGACATGGCTATCGGCATCATGAACGACGAGGTTACTAAGATGACCAAGACAGTTGACGCTGAAATGCTCAGCAAGGTTAAGGAACTCATGCTGAAACGTGCTGACGAAAACGTTAAGAAGAACAACTACTGGCTGGGCGTTATCCAGAGCTTCGACGAGTACGGAGTTGACACAAACACCGACTACAAGAAGATTGTAAGCGAAATGACTCCTGAGAAGATGGCTAAGTTCATGAAGAACGTCATCATCGGTGGCGGCAACAGCATCAAGGTTATCATGCTGCCTGACACAATGAAGAAATAACACATACAGTTATTAACCATACAAAAGGCTCCCTTACTTGCCGCACAAGGCAAAGGTAAGGGAGCCTTTCTTTTTGCCCTTTTATCAGGATAAGACACGGCTGACAGCATTGCAAAAGGCATGCTTTTACACGCTGAAAGGCGGTCTTTCGCAAGGTAGAAGCATACCTTTTGGAGATAAAGGAATGAGACAACTAAAACCGGTAATAAGCCAGCCAGAAGTAAACCTATATCAGGAATGACAATGCGATATAATCATAAAAAAGTTTTCGGAGAAACTCGTCACTCATCACAAAGGCACATAAACCGCTGCATATCAACATTTTACAGCGTGACGAGTTACATTTTCAACTCATCACATACAGGTCATCGCCCCATCTAAACATCCAATTAACCGGTTTCTCAAAAACAATGTGACGAGTTGAACGACAAACTCGTCACACTATAACACACTGTTATTCAATAATTTACATAAGAATGTGACGAGTGACGAGTTTATTATAAAAACACATTAGTGTCCCGTTAAAATGGGACACTAATGTGTTGCTTTAATTAAAGCACGATTATTCTCCACGTATAAACATATTCTGATAGTTGATTGTAAGCCGTTTGAATGACAACACAAAATCTGCTCCTAACGAACCTGCAAACAACCGACTGTTTATTCCTGTGTTCGTAATCACTTCTGTATTATGCAATGTCACCTTAGTACCTGCCGCCTCGAAACAGAAATTTGGCAATGTTACTGCTTTTATCTGCGATATTCCGCCAAAGCCTCCACGGGAAGTAACCTGTTCTGCCAATCCGTCAATGGCATCAGGAAATGTTTTAGCAAATTTATTCCCCAAGTCTGACTTTACATTTCCTGTATCAAAAATCAGGTCAAAAGGCTTTCCGTTATAGCCGATTCTTACTTGAGGCGTATTTGATGCCAGATACATATTTGGCTCTTCCTCAGACACTTTTTGCGGAAAGACAAACTTTCCGGCCTCATTGTCTATGATTATTTCTTTGGCGTCCCTGATAAAGTGGTAACCTATCACTCCATCAAAAGCAAATACCGAATCGACCTCATGATCTGGAGGCGCAACCATAAAAACAGGATTATGATATACCATTTCTCCTATTTTCATTGAATCTGCCACAGCAAGTTTTACAAGACCAATCTCCATACCTGATACCGGAATAGAATCAGCTACAATTTTCAGACCAACTTCTTCTGCATACTTTTCTGAAACGAAATTGCCAAAAGAGCAACCTGTATCGAAAATATAGTTTCTCGTTATGCCGTTTACCTCTACAGGTATATAGATATGTTTGCCTCTTCCCACAGTTTCAACACTTAACGGCACAGCAACATCTCTATCAGGACGTTCAAGATAAGGTTTTGGAACATTGGCAAGTGCTTTGCCAACTTTTTCGATAAATACAAAACTGTAAAGAGATTCAAACGGAACAGATTCCTTTAGTGCATTCACCAGACTTTCTCCAACTTTTCCGGCTTGCTCATACATGCCCAAATTCAAGAGGTTCATGCCTTGCAAAGCAGCCATACCTATTGACGTTTGTGCCCCAAGCTCGTTTTGGTGATGCGCCAACAAGCTGTCAAGGGCAACGGCAGCATTTTCCAATTTATTAAATCCGATGCCTAACTGAGCGTCTGCCACCAGATTAAGCATCTTCACACTCACGGAGCCTTTTAGATTCGGATATTCTTTTCTTAACTGAAACAGATCACCGCCATTCAGGATTTCACCCATTTTCACATCAGCCTGTGTTTGTGAATAAACAGAGCTATACCCCAACAAAAAGGCAACAAGAAAAAATGAAAGTCTATTTATAATTTGCATACTGCTTGTAGATTTTGTATTAAACATGAAATAAATATACAAAATCCCATGAATTTTCCAGCAGTATTTATGATTTATTATTTATTTGTCTTGCCGTCGGCCTTTCCATGGCATAGCCCTCTATAACAACACAAAGACAGACGGCAAGACGCTATATAATAATAGAATGACAATCCAAACAGATTATGATTGTGATATAATAACAGCAGAAATGCCATAAATATTCACCTTTATTGGCATACATTAAATTTGGCTTTTTTCCCATTAACCCGAAGCGTTACTTTTGGATTTGAAAATTTGGTAATATGAGGAAATACAAGTGTTACAGTAACTATGCCATTCTTTTCTGCTATTTTTACAGAAGTAGCAGAATATTCTTCTCCATTCCATGATGACGACCTGAGTTTTACATCTGAGACCAAATATCGCTCTCCTACTTGATTGTCCGTAAAAACGATTGTCACCTTATCATCGTAGTTGTTGAATCCTTGACAATGAGGCTTTGCTTTGGCAGCCAAAGCTATGACAACCCACAAAAATATAATTATAAATGTTTTCATATAAATATAATTTAAAAACGGTTCATTTCATTTACTCCTGCTCCTTGTCCACGGTACCTGTCTCGTGTCGAGTTAAAGGTGTATTTCAGAGTAAGCATAAAAGTACGGTTATTGGTTGTATTGAGCTTATAAATAGAAACATCTTTGCTCATGAGTGTTACATCACGATTGCTTTTGTTGAATATATCATTGGCCTCAATTGTTATGCTGAAACGATTATTGAAAAAAGCTTTATACAGTTTTGCATTGAGATAAGATGATGATTTCTGATACGTATTGTCGCTGTTTCCTGCACTCATCCATTGCATATCCACATTCATCCAAATATCAAAAGGCAGATGAACTGCATTTTGAAATTGCACAAGACCGATGGGGTTTTCCAACCTCTTACGACCATTTGAATATTCTATGGCCAGCCATTGTTTCATAATTCCCATGTTGACTCTCGGTTGCCATATACCAACATTAAACTGCCCACCTAAAAAAGCCTGTAAGCCTTGAATTTTAGAGAAATTATCCATTGTTATAAGTTTTATCTCGCCATCATCACCATACGGACAAGTGGTGTTCATTATCGGGTCTTTCTTATAGGTATAGGTAATCTGACCGAAGAACTGATGCCATGCTCCCATTAGCTCCAAAGAATGTATTTTCTCCTGTTTAAGAAATGGATTGCCACTTTCAAGAGTAAACCGGTTAATATAGTCCACAGTACCGTCAAGATCTGCATATTCCGGACGTTGTGTCTTGTGGGTATAACTTATGGAGAGCTGTACATTCTTAATCTTAGTTGACAGCGATAACGATGGAAAAAGATTGTTATAACTTCTACTTTGATCGTCTTTTTTCTGGCCATTATCAAAATAATCAAAATTCACATGTTCATATCGTAAACCCACGTTGACATTAAAATTTCTGAAAGACTGGCCTATTTCAAAAAATCCGGCAATATTGTTTTCTTCCACGTTAGAAGCTGAGCTACCAATTATTGATGCATCTGTAATGTAATCAGACGAGAAGCGTGAAGATGTATATTCCTCTCCTATTTCTATTCCTCCTTTCCATAGCGGATAACTGAAAACAAGTCTTTCGGCAAACAGGTGGCTTCTATTTGCCCCGATGGAGTTGACAATAGAGTTATCCTGATTCTCGCTTGTCTCATCGTTCCACATATTCGTCCTGCTTTTGCGCCACATATAATCCATATTGAAGTCTATTCCAAGTTTGCCTATTTCACCATTGTAATAGAGATTTGCATGGTGTTTGGGGAGTATGTTATTTCTAGTGCGGCCAAGCATTACCAGATTATCATAAAGCATATCATCAGTAAATATTTGACTGATACCAATATGTTCTGTCTTTTGTTTCGTAAAACCATTAGAATAATAAGCTCCTATGGAATGATTTTCACTGAACATATATGAAAAGCCTGCTTTTCCAAAAAACTCATTTGTACACATATTTCCATCTTGAGCCAACGTCTGATTCCATATTACGGAAGACTGTGTGAGCATATCAACTTCGTTGCTACTTTGGAATTTACCCCACATATAGCCGAAATTGCCAAATAATTCAAGTCCGCCTGTACGGAATTTGAAGTTTGCTTGGTCAACGGTACGAAAATATTTTTGCATAACACCCTGTGTCCGAATAGTCATGCCAAAGCCGTCACCTTGAGGTCGTTTTGTTTGAATACGAATAACTGATTTTACCGAGGCATCATATTTTGCTCCAGGATTTGTTATTACTTCAATATTTTTAATATCTGCAGAACTCAACTGAGATAGTTGCGTAAGATCCATGACTTCACGACCATTTATATAAATAGCAGGAGAGCCCTTACCAAATACTTCGAAATTACCATCACGTCCAAGAACCATAGGGACTTGTGTAAGAACATCATTTGCCGTACCTGCATGCTCAAGTTGAGAGCCTGCCACATTAGTGACAAGGACATCTCCTTTCATCGTTGTTACAGGGCGGTTTGCTTTTACAACCACCTCTCCCAGCATTACATTCTCCGTATTAAGCGTAATTATGCCCAGATTCCCAGAAGATGGAATGACAACAAGTTTGTCTGCATAGCCAATTGAAGACAATTTTAACAATTCGGCATTACTCTGTTCTTCACTGAAAAGGAAAATCCCATTTTCGTCAGTAACTGTACCTATTATATAGGTAGAATCGGCTCTTAGTAGAACCACGTTAACAAAGCCAAGAGGAGAATTGTTTTCGTCCATAACCTTGCCAGTTATACTTTGGGCCATTGCTGTAACCGAAGTAACAGCCATAACAATTAATGTGAATATTGTTTTCATATTAAATTGATTATTGGTTTTTGATACAAAATTACAGCCGTCGTAAACTCTTTGCAATACCCAAAAGTATACAAATGTGTTTATTGGTAAAAAAATACACTTTTAGGTATGGCATATCGTCGAAGATAGACATAATTTTGCACCTCAAAAATAATAAAGAATATGACAAATGAAGAAATACGCCTTATTTCAGACTATAGGATTGTGATTGCTGGATCTACCGATTTTACAAACAACATTAAGACCGAATTGTATAAATCCGGTTTCAAGTCAATTACCATTATTTCATCAACAGACTGGTATCCAGATACTGTCTCTGTTGATATGATTATAGAGTATGTGGGTGATTGTATTTCCGGTTTAAAGGACAACATTTCAATACCTATAATATATCCTTTTGATTTTGTATATGGTGCAGGAGCAATTGTAATAAAACCTGACGACAAGAATGAATTACATCACAAAAGTGATATGCGCTTTTGGGTTGCTGAATATATGGCCGGTTATTGTGCTTTCTGGAATATAGAAGGATGCGAGTGGTTATATTCTGCCCTTTCGGCAATAAGAGAAGGCAAAACAAGTGAGGCTGCTCTGAAAACAGCGGCGCACGTCTGTGCACGGATAGCTGTCAACATCGCCGTTAATCGCAAAGTAAAATATTTTCCAAAATTCTACCTTTGCAGGAACTTAGATTAGTTTGTTGTTCGTGGCCGCGGCTATGGCTTCAGAGATATTACGTACATCAAGTTTCTCAAATATGCGTTGTCGATATTTCTTTATCGTGTCGGGAGACAAGCATAGTTTATCTGCAATCTCCACCATAGTATATCCCTGCATGGAAAGTGTAAGTACAGATTTTTCTCCATCTGTAAGCGTAGGAATCTGTTTTCTTTTCCATTTGCGAGAAACGGTATTATACTCAAAGAAATCAGATGTACCTATATGGTGCATCTCTATATGTCCAGCATCGGTATGTGTTGCCGCCGACACTACGCATAATGCAAGCCATACACGACCGTCGGAAGTGAGTCTAAGTGGTGTCAGCTTATGATTGACAAGGATTTTTCGTCCTTTGTTGAGAATATGAAAGTCGTATGAGATATACCAATCCTTGCGTTCCTCAACTGGGATATCATTGTAGAAAGCAAAACCTGTTCTATTTATACTCAACAACAATGACAGCTCATTTTCCGGAACATAATCGAGATAAAATCGGTAGCCTAACTCTCTCACACGCTCCTGTGATTGTCCACACAGAAACATAGGATTGGGTGACACATACAAAAAATTCTGCTTGAAATAATCGATGATATAGACACTCTGATAAGATATTCGCGAAAATGCCTCGACCGAACGGATGCATTCATCCACTCGGCTATAATCAAGTTCCTCTGAAAATTTAACCTCGTTGTCGGGTATGAAAAATTCGTCTGACTTATTCATATTAAAATGCGAAATATTAGACATGGAACAAATATACGAAATCCCATGAATTTTCCAGCAATATTTATGATTTATTATTTATTTGTCTTGCCGTCGGCCTTTCCATGGCATAAGCTCTATTCATGCGAAAAAGCAGACGGCAAGACGCTCTGTATAAAACGATAATCCAACAGGATTATGATGAACGGTTCAGCTTAAAGTTCGTGAAGTTCTTTCAGCTTGTCAGCCATTTTCTCTATCATAACCGTTGACAGGATGATCTTGCCCTGGCGGTCGATAAGATACATGGCAGGAATCCACTTGATTTTATACATCTGCGAAATTTGGGTTTCCTTCCATTTCTTCAGTTCGCTGACATTCAGCCAATTCATGCCGTTGGCCTCAACATAGTTTTTCCAATTTTCTTTTTTGTCGTCGAACGACACGCTTACAAACTTGATGCGCTCGCCGTATTTGGCATAAAGTTCCTTCAGCATGGGCACATCCTTTCGGCAGTCGGGACACCACGAAGCCCAGAAGTCGAGCACGACATAGTTTCCGCGCAACTGGCTGAGCGTGTGTTCTGTGCCGTTGATGTCCTTCAGCGTGAAGTCGGGAGCCTCAGTTCCAGGCTTCAGCAGTTCGGTGGCATAGCGCGAGTCGGCATCCTGAGCCGCAGCGCCAAGGACAGTCATGATGGCGAAAGCCGCCATAAAGATAAGTTTTTTCATAACGCTAAAATTTATTTTGGTTAATAAAATTCACTACAAACATCATGCCTGAACGACAGCATATGTGCAGGCACGACACGAAGAGTCAGAGGCGCTCCATGCGCAGCACACGGTCGCAATAGTCTACCACGGCCATGCGGTGGGTTACAAAGATGATGGTGCGCTGTCTGTCTGCCAGCAGATTGGCAAGCAGGCGGCGCTCTGTGTCAGGGTCGAGCGAGCTTGTAGCCTCGTCGAAGAGCATCACGCTGCCGTCGCGCAGCAGCGCCCGGGCTATGGCTATGCGCTGCGCCTGACCTTCGCTCAGTCCCCCGCCCGACTCAGAGCATACGGTGTCGAGCCCGTCGGGCAGCTCGCTGACAAAGTCGGCACAGGCACGATGAAGGGCGTTGAGCATATCATCGTCAGTGGCCGAAAGGTTTCCAAGCCTCAGATTGTCGCGAATGGTGCCGCTCAGCAGCGTGTTGCCCTGCGGCACATATACAAAGTTGCAGCGCGTGAGCGACGACAACTGGTAGCTTTCGCCTCGTCCGTTGTATATCACGGCACGCCCCGAGTCAGGGCGTATCAGGGCAAGAATCATGCGCACAAGAGTGGTCTTGCCGGTGCCGGTCTCGCCGAGCACGGCAGTACAGCTGCCCGGAGTGAAGTCGAACGAAAAGTTATTCATTATCTCGCGTTCGCCGTCGGCATAGGCATAAGCTACATTCTCGAAGCGCACGCCCACCCCACCGTCGGCAGCTACATGCAGCGGAGCGCCCTGTTCCTCAAGCGGATTTTCCTCAAGTTCCATGAGCCGTTCTGCCGCCGTGAGCACCGACACAAACTGAGGAACAAGCTTTGTCAGATTGCGTGCCGGCCCTTGTATGCGCGCCACGAGCTGCAGAAAGGCCGTCATGCCGCCGAAAGACAGCGTGTGGCCGTACATCCTTATGGCTCCCCACAGAAAGGCGATAAGATAGCCTGCCGCAAAGCCGAAGTTGAGGACAAAGCTCGAAAACAGCGAGAAGGCCGTGCGCCTTACCACATTATGCCGCAGTTCGCTCTGCGTTGCCTCAAGCCGCTCCACCATGGCGTCATCCTTTTCAAGGGTCTTTATGAGCATGCGGTTCTGTATGGTTTCCTGCAGCACGCTCTGCACGCGGCTGTCGCAGTTGCGAACGTTGCGCGTAAGACTGCGCATGCGCCCCACATATAGCCTGCTGACAAGCATAAACAACGGCAGCATTATCACGATGACAACGGCCAGCATGGCGTCCATCGAGAACAGATAGAAAAACGAGCCGAGAAAAAGAGCCACCACCGAAAGCGTGTTGGGCATGGTTTCGGTAAGAAACTCCACTACAGTCCTTACGTCAAGCTCAAGCCTGTTGAGCACGTCGCCGCTGTGCATGCTGTCGCGTCCGCGCCACTCTGAGCGCAGTATGCGGTCGAGCATGTGCTGCTGCATGCGGTTCTGCGCCTTTATGCCGAGAATGTTTCTCACCCATACCGAAGCTATGCTGACGCCAAAGTCGCAAAGCACAAACACGCCCATAAGCGCCACTGCCGCATAGAGCGAGCCGCTGCGGACATGAGATGCCACGTCGATGGCATTCTGAACAGCCCACACCGACATCAAGCTGGCAGCCACGCCGAGCAGTCCGAGCGCGGCGTTGAGCACGGCCTGAAGCCGGTTGCCGCGCCAAGCGTGCCACAACCAGCGCAAAATAGCCTTGACGGGATATTTGCTTTGGGGTATTCTCAACAGGTTCTTTATCTTCATAAGCTTCTGCTAAAGGTGCTTCCGGGTATGTCGCAGACACCACGCCGGAAAGCAAGGCAGATGTCAGCATACTGGTGCGGAGATGTTGTCAGCCGCGCGTATCGGCTCCCCACATCATCTTCTGGCGCAAAGTGGAGAAGTATTTCTGACTGCTGCGCTTCACGATTTTTATGTTGTATGGTGCCTTGCGTATGGTGAGCCGTGTCTTCTCGCTGCACTTTGCCGACTGTCCGTCGACGGCAATGAGGAAGTTATGGTTACGGCTCTCCACGGTGAGAGTTATTTCAGAGTCGTCTGAAATCACCATCGGCCTGATGTTCAGGCTGTGCGGAGCCACCGGCGTAAGGCACAGGATGCCCGTCTGCGGCACGATGATAGGTCCGCCATTCGACAGCGAATAGGCCGTTGAGCCTGTAGGAGTGCTGACAATGAGTCCGTCGGCCTGATATGTAACGAGATACTCACCGTTGATGCTTGTGCGTATTGATATCATCGAGGCATTGTCGCGCTTCAGCACGGCTATGTCGTTGAGCGCATGGCTCACACCCGGCAGAGGCTTGCCGTCGGCCTCAACGCATATTACCGAATGGTTCTCCAGCGTATAGTCGCCGCGATAGAGCGAGTCGAGCGCGCTCTCGGCTTCGGTAGGCACGATGTCTGCCAGGAATCCGAGCCGGCCCATATTGACTCCAAGTATTGGTATATTCTTGCTGCCTACGAGCCCCGCCGCACGCAACAGCGTGCCGTCGCCGCCCATAGATATGACGAAATCAGCCATGAAGTTGCCTCCCTCAAACACTTCAACGGAGCCTGGCGACAGTCGTCCGGTGCTTACAAGAAAGTCGTAAAAAAGTTTTTCAACGCACACTTCAGCGCCGCGGCGCGTGAGATACGACATTATATCCCGGATGTTAGCCGACTTCTTTGCCTGATAGATATTTCCAAATAGTGCGAATTTAAACTTGCGCGACCCCATAATTTTAAGCTTTTAAATTTCTTTTTTAGTACAGGATGCAGAAAAATGACAAACATTTAGTAACTTTGCCAATGAATAAACTTATCTGCAAAGATGTCACAAGCCCCGTATGACAACAGCCAGAAAGCCGCCTGCACAAGGCTTGTCATATGCAAAATTACATCATTTTGCGGAATAACAGATACTGCTAACTAAATAAATTTGTAAAAAATGACGAAATTAAGCGTAAACATCAACAAGGTGGCTACAATACGCAACGCACGCGGAGGCAACAATCCCGACGTGCTGAAAGTGGCCGTTGATTGTGAAAAGTTTGGCGCGCAAGGCATCACCGTGCATCCACGTCCTGACGAAAGACACATCAGATACCAGGACGTAAGAGACATCAAACCACTGATAACCACAGAGTTTAACATAGAGGGCAACCCAATTGACAAATATATTAAGCTGGTGCTCGAGGTGAAGCCCACCCAGGTAACACTTGTGCCCGATGCTGACAACCAGATAACGAGCAACCACGGATGGGACACAGTGGCCAACAAGGGCTTTCTGACCGACGTGATAGGACAGTTTAAGGAGGCAGGCATCAGGACGTCGATATTCGTCGATGCCGAGCCTAAGATGGTTGAAGCGGCACGTATGTGCGGCACCGACAGAATAGAGCTTTACACTGAGCCATACGCAGCAGGCTATGAGGCCAACCGCGAAGAGGCGATAAAGCCGTTCATAGAGGCGGCAGAAGTGGCAAGAGAAGTGGGGCTTGGCCTCAACGCAGGACACGACCTCAGTCTGCAGAACCTGACCTATTTCCATCAGAACATTCCATGGCTCGACGAAGTCAGCATAGGTCACGCACTGATATGCGATGCGCTGTATTTCGGTCTTGAAGACACGATAAAGAGATATCTGGCTTGCCTGAAATAAGGCTATGCCATCATTATACAAATAAACGTTTAAACCTTAAAATTCAGAAAACCACATGGCTAAAGTTTATGAATTCCTGGCTACAGGCTTCGAAGAGATTGAAGCCCTCATACCATTAGATATTATGCGCCGCGCAGGCGTTGAGTTTAAAACCGTGAGCGTTACAGGCGCAAAGGAAGTTGAATCGGCACACGGAGTGAAAATCACTGCCGACCTGCTGTTTGAAGAGGCTGACCTCAGCGACGCCGACCTGCTCATGCTGCCGGGCGGACTGCCGGGAGCAACCAACCTCAACGAGCATGTTGGAGTAAAGAAGTCTCTCATAGAGCAGAACCGCAAGGGCAAGATGATCGGTGCAATATGTGCCGCACCTATGGTGCTTGGCGGAATTGGTCTGCTGAGGGGCAAGCGTGCCACATGTTATCCCGGATTCGAGAAATATCTTGATGAAGCAGAATACACACATGAACTGTGCACCGTAGACGGCAACATCACTACCGGAGAAGGTCCGGCAGCCACCCTGCCCTATGCCTACACACTGCTCGAGGCTCTTACCGACCATAAGACAGCCGACAGCGTGGCCGAAGGCATGATGTTCAAGCATCTCATGATGAAATAACAACAACCGGCTCATCAGCCCGGATACGGCAGCAAGACTTGTATTCGGGCTGATGAATATATAAGCACGGATTAGCCCCCGTGGCGGCGTGTATGCATGATGCGGAACACATACATCTGGCCTGCATCTGAAGATATAGCCTGCATGGGCACAGCTGCACGCCCATACACACATAGAAAACTTACTGACAATAAGACAAAACAAGAAGAATCACAAGAAGAATATTATGGACTATGTTGTAATCGTTGCCGGAGGCAAAGGATTGAGGATGGGCTCTGACATACCAAAGCAATTCTTGCCTGTCAACGGATTTCCTGTCCTTATGCACACAATAAAAAGATTCAAAGAATACAGCACCACGCTGAAAATAATACTTGTGCTGCCTAAGGAACAACAGGAATATTGGCACGAACTGTGCAAGAAATATCACTTCGCTGCTGAATATCAGATAGCAGACGGAGGTGAGACACGCTTCCACTCTGTCAGAAACGGACTGGCATGTATACCCGACGACGAAACCGGAGTGGTAGGCATACACGATGGTGTGCGCCCGTTCCCGTCGATTGAGGTGATATCCAACTGCTATGAAACAGCAAGAACACGCAAGGCCGTGGTGCCGGTTACGCCCGTAGTAGAAACCCTGATACATCTCAACGCCGAAAACAAGAGCACCACCGTGCCAAGACAGGAGTATCGCCTTGTCCAGACGCCGCAGACCTTTGACATACAGCTGCTGAAGGAGGCATACAAGCAACCCTACCGTGAAGACTTTACCGACGACGCCTCTGTGGCAGAAAGCATCGGGCAAAGTCCGACGCTCATAGAGGGCAACCGCGAGAACATAAAGATAACCACTCCGTTCGACCTGCTTATAGCAAGGGTGCTGGCGTAGATAATTTGCTGACATAATATTTTCATCTAATCTGAAACATCTCTCAAAACGCGACAATGCTCGACATATTAGACCAGGACATACAGTATCTTCCGGGCGTAGGCCCAAGGCGCAAGACTCTGCTCAGTAAGGAACTGGGCATCAGCACCTATAAGGAACTGCTTGAATATTACCCCTACAAATATGTCGACCGCAGCCGCATATACCGCATAAACGAGCTTTCGGGCGACATGCCCTTCGTTCAGATACATGCAAGAATACTGAGTTTTGAGACTTTCGAGATGGGGTTCCACCGCACAAGGGTAGTGGCACATGTGTCAGACGGAACCGGAGTGGCAGACATCGTGTGGTTTTCGGGAGCAAAATACATCATCAGCCACTATAAACTTTCTACCGACTACATAATATTCGGCAGACCTACCGTGTTCAACGGGCGCTACCAGTTTGCACATCCCGACATTGATCCGGCATCAGAAATGCAGCTATCACAGATGGGACTGCAGCCGTATTATGTAACTACGGAAAACATGAAGAAGACGGGCATGACGTCGAGAGCCATCGAAAAGCTCATAAAAAGCATGCTCGACAACATGAAAGAACCGCTCAGGGAAACCCTGCCCGACTTCATAACCAAGCCGCTGAACATGATATCAAGGGACGAGGCGTTCAGAAAAATACACAACCCCAAAACGCCCGACGACATGAGCAAGGCCCGCTACCGTCTGAAGTTCGAAGAGCTTTTCTATGTTCAGCTCAACATTCTGCGATACGCAAGCGACCACAGGCGCAAATATCGCGGCTATATATTCAGCCGTGTAGGCAAGACGTTCAACGACTTTTACTTCAACAACCTTCCTTTTCCGCTCACAGGCGCACAGAAACGTGTCATTAAGGAAATAAGGAAAGACATGGGCTCGGGACAGCAGATGAACCGTCTGCTGCAGGGCGACGTGGGCAGCGGCAAAACGCTCGTGGCACTGATGTCCATGCTCATCGCCATAGACAACGGCTTTCAAGCCTGCATAATGGCCCCGACAGAAATTCTGGCGGAACAGCACCTTGCCACAATACAGGGAATGCTCGGCGGAATGGACGTAAACGTAGAACTGCTGACCGGCATGGTGAAAGGCAAGAGGCGCAAGGCCGTGCTGGAAGGACTGGCCAACGGAAGCGTAAACATACTGGTGGGCACCCATGCCGTCATCGAAGACACCGTGCAGTTTGCACGCCTTGGCTTTGTAGTCGTAGACGAACAGCACAGATTCGGAGTGGCACAGAGGGCACGGCTATGGAACAAGAGCGACAACCCGCCGCACGTGCTGGTCATGACAGCCACGCCTATTCCGCGAACGCTGGCAATGACCATATACGGCGACCTGGACGTGAGCGTCATAGACGAACTGCCGCCGGGACGCAAGCCTGTAGTGACAATACATAAATATGACGACCAGACAACAAGTCTGTATAACGGAATAAGGAAACAGATCAACGAAGGGCGTCAGGTATATATCGTGTTCCCGCTGATAAAAGAAAGCGAGAAGATAGACCTCAAGAATCTTGAAGACGGATTTGAAGGACTCAAAGAAGCGTTTCCCGAATTCAGGCTGAGCAAGGTTCACGGCAAGATGAAGCCGGCTGAAAAAGAAGAGGAGATGAAGCACTTCGTGTCCGGCGAGACCCAGATACTCGTGGCCACCACCGTAATTGAGGTAGGCGTAAATGTGCCGAATGCATCAGTGATGGTAATACTCAACGCCGAACGCTTCGGCCTGTCACAGTTGCATCAGCTGCGCGGCCGTGTAGGACGAGGAGCCGACCAGTCATACTGCATACTTGTAAGCAAGCGCAAGTTAAGCGAAGAGACACGCAAGCGAATAGACATAATGTGCGACACCAACGACGGGTTCAGGATTGCAGAAGCCGACCTGAAGCTGCGTGGCCCCGGAGACCTTGAAGGCACACAGCAAAGCGGAATGGCCTTCGACCTCAAGATAGCCGACATTGCGCGCGACGGTCAGCTGGTGCAGCTGGCACGCGACGAGGCACAGAAAATAATTGACAAAGACCCCATGTGTCAGAAGCAGGAATATGCCATGCTATGGAAAAGGCTTGACTCACTGCGCAAAACAAACATAAACTGGTCTGCCATTTCATAGGTATTTTAACTAAAATGCTAACAATATGAATATCAACCAGTTAGTATTAGTTAAATTAGGGACACCTTGCATGCCAGTTTGTTAAAGTGTCCATAAAGTTGTTAAACCGGAAAACAACTATCACACTTTTTTATTATCTTTGCAAAGGTTTTTATGATAGGCCGGAAAATTTTTATCTGTTGATTTTTTCTGACTATCGCCCGCGGCAGCCTCCGCACTTTTATCTTAACCAAGAACAATAAATTATGTATTTAATAAAAAGAACAATAAAGACATTAGCATTTACGGCATTATTTACCCTTACGGCAGTAACGGCATCAGCCCAGGATCTGCTGGCCCGCCAGGCACCTATCGACAGAAAGATGAAGGCGGTTGACACTTTAGCCCTTAAAAACATAATACAGAGAGAACAGACCGGCTCCCCTTCAGCACAGCTTTACAAGGAATGGAGCAACAAATATGCTCACCGCGCCACAACCCTTCCCGATTCTTTTCTTATTAACCTCAAGCACTTCTGCATGCCTACGACAAGCAAAGTCATAACGTCTAACTTCGGACGTCGCTGGGGCCGCATGCACAAAGGTATCGACGTGAAGGTTTATATCGGCGACACAATACGTGCCGCATTCAGCGGAAAAGTAAGAATAGTAAGATACGAAGCCAACGGATATGGCAACTATGTGGTTATACGCCACTATAACGGACTTGAGACTATATACGGACACATGTCTAAGCACCTGGTTGAAGAAAACCAGACTGTAAAAGCCGGAGAGCCCATCGGACTTGGCGGAAACACCGGACGAAGCACAGGTTCTCACCTCCACTTTGAGACACGTCTCTGCGGCGTAGCCCTCAACCCGGCACTCATGTTCGACTTCAAGAACCAGGACGTAACAGGCGATACATATATGTTCCGCCGCGACACTTATAACAACGACTCAAGACTTGCAAACAAGGAAAGAGGAAAAGACGACAACGAATATGCATCAGCAGAGAACAGTTCATCGTCTGACAAGAGAAGCAGAAACAACGACAGCGGCGACATACGCTATCATAAGGTTAAACGCGGAGAGACTCTGTCGAGCATCGCAAAGAAGCGCAACACAACTATCGAGGAGCTCTGCAAGCTTAACCACATAACAAAGAAGATGCGCATACGTCCCGGACAGATCTTAAGATACTCATAATTGTTAATGTCTATAAATGTCAAGCGGCTGTCAGCATTATGCTGGCAACCGCTTTTTTATTCCAATCGGTCATCAGGCGGGCTGAAAGCATGAATACACAAAATTGATAAAGCTATGTGCGGTCTAATGACCGACTGAGGGTTATGTTTTCTGCCAGACATACCTGTTTCTGCCGCCTGTCTGAATCTGCATTTTCCTGATACAGCCGCCATGCCTGCGAAAAAGCAGACGGCAGCACTTCCGATATAAGACAGCAATACTTTCTATATAAAACAATACGCCCAAATCAGCATGACCGATTTGGGCGTAATTTATAACTGATATTTCTGATTCTTATTTTTTTATCACCGCACGTATGACAAACCAGGCATGCATAACGATAGTGGTAAAAAGTCCGTAATGACGGCTCATAACATCAAAACGTTCAAGAAGCGAGGCCCTGTGGTTCTTTGTCGACTGCCCCTCACGCTGATAGTCGGCAATGGTGGCATGAACGTTCACCAGTGGCAGCGACTCTTTCTCTGCTTCTTTCATAATTCTTATACACCAGTCAACATCTGCCGAAAAACGATAACGCAAGTCGTAAGGAACCTTCTGCGCCAAATCAGTGCGCGCATAAAAAGCCTGATGGCACACAAGCATGCCATGACGGAAAGAGCGCCACGTGAGTTTTTCTGGCGGTGTAAGCCTGCGCCGACTCATATAGTTGCCGTCATTATCCACCCAGTCGGTATCACCATACAGCACTCCCGGCAGCGGTTTTCCTTCGCTGCTGCACTCTTCAAGACGTGCGTTGGCAGCAATAACATCCAACGTATCGGCCGACGGGAAGAAGTCTCCGGCATTGAGGAAACACACATAATCGCCCGTAGCCAGCCGGCGCCCCTTGTTCATGGCGTCATACAGTCCCTTGTCAGGTTCGGAAACGATCCTCACCTCATGGCCGTTGCAGGCTGCATTTGAAGCCTTTTTATATTCTTCTGCCATATTCTGCGTGCCGTCAGACGAAGCCCCGTCTATAATAAGATGCTCCACTGCCGCATAAGTCTGCCTCGCAACGCTGTCAGCCGTGCGCATAAATACATCGGCCGCATTATACGTAATTGTTACAATCGTAAACTTTATCATAATCTGTAATGCCTGTAAGCCCTGGCCTGGTTATAAACCTCGATATACTTCATCGCCACGCTCTGCTGCGAATAGCTTATTGAAACCTTTTTCACCGCATTGTCGCTCAGCTCGTCATAGTCGGCTTCAGAGAGCACCCAGCGCATGCCTTCAGCCAGATCTTCGGCACTCTTGTATTCAGCCACATACCCATTCTTGCGGTGATCTATCATCTCCGGGATGCCGCCCGACTTAAATCCTACGCACGGCACGCCGCAGGCCATAGCCTCCATTATAGTGTTAGGCAGATTATCTTCAAGCGAAGGCAGCACAAACAAGTCGGCCGCGTTATACACATCTATAATCTTCCGTTGGTCGCTGACATAGCCGAGCGGACACACCGGAAAAGCCAGCTTGTCGGCATAGTCTTCCGAGTGGCCTCCAAGGATAACTATGTTCGTGTTTTCCTTCATCTCAGGGCAACGCTCTGCCATAATCTCGCAGGCACGCACCATATAGTCCATACCCTTGCGCTTGTCTGTTATGCGCTGTGATACGACCAGAATAAGACGTCTGTCAATAGGCAGCGACAGACGCATGCGTGCCTCGCGCTTGTCAGCCGGCTTATATTCGCGCGTATCTATTGGGTTAGGTATGCTGACCACCTGCTTTCCCGTCAGCAGCCTGCTGCCGCGCACGGCTGAACACAGCCATTTGCTGCACGTAACGAAGAATATGTTGCGCGACGACCACACCTTGGCCTTGCGCCTCCATATCTTTGCCGAGAGGTCGTTGGCCGAGCCTCCGCCGGGCAGATACTGACAGTTATGACATCCCGTGGTCTTATAATAGTTACATTTGCGGGTGTAGTGACATATACCCGTAGCCGGCCAGAAGTCGTGCATTGTCCACACTACAGGCTTTCCGCTGTCGATAATCTTGCGTATATCCTTTATAGAGAGCATGCCCTGGTTTATCCAGCTCAGATGTATCACGTCGGCCTCCTTAAACTCGCGCATGCGAGTTATGTCAGTGCCGGCATTTGCTATGTCAACCTCAAAGAGATGCTTCCGTGAAAAGTGCATATGACAGAAAATGCACCATCGCTCCCACAGGAAGTTCCACCGCTGCCATATACCTTTAGGCAGCTCCACCACCGTGATGTCCGAAGTCTCCTTGTCGCGCACCAGCATCTTAGCCTTAACGCCATTATTGTTAAGAGCCTCCATTAGCCGGTTGGCAGCCACGGCGGCGCCTCCGGTCTTCTCGCTTGTATTTACGATTAGCACCCGCATTGTTCAAAATGTTTATGTTTTTTATTGCAAACACAAAATTAAAATAAAATACTTATTCTACCAAATTTAACGGCTGTTTATATGCTGTTATCGCACACAATTTATTGATTTGCGTCAAGAAAAGCGTCTTTGATTGCAAAAAGACACGTGCAAGTATTGACAGATAACGTTTTTCGCCGTATCTTTGCAGCATCAAAAGGTTAATAAATTGTTTAGGTTAGTAAATAGTATTAGTTTAAGGTAAAGTTTTCATGATTATTTAGGATGACAAAGGAGGCCGTGAGGTTCCCTTTCGAATCGAAAAAGGTTTTTTAGTTAAACATATTTTTAATACGCTGCAGCTTGCTGAAAGTTGCAGCGTGTTTTTTATACTCACAAAAGTTCCAAACAGACATAGCTTCAGTCAGTCATTAGACCGTTTTTGTCTATTCCGTACATTCATGCCTTCAGTCCGTATTCTTGCTTTATATAGGCGTTTTTTTGTGCTACGTGATGTGCAGCAAAAAGAGACTACGACATAAACAATAGCGCACAAATTCAGACAGCCCGTAGGGCTACACTTTTGTAACCGGGTGTGGCGAAGCTCAGCGAAGCCACGCCCGGTTGTTCTGCTAAGATAAGCATGCACCCGAAGAGGTGCTACTTTAAAACATGTTTTCTAAGTGAGTGTTTTTTATAACAAGTATCACCACTTCGGGTGATTTCCCATGTTTATGCATCCGTGGGTGTGCCACCCACGGTTACTGAAATATAGCCCTTCGGGCATCTCTTACCAGATGTGCCGGTTGATTTACAATTATCGTGCAAACGAGAGCAGAAGCAAATTATATTTGGTTATGCTTTCGCTTGCACGACAATCAATGGAATTAATCTGCCATAATATAAGTATAAGGAATCAACAATCAGCGAAGCTAATTTCAATCTGCTTGCTTCCTATGTATAATTTATAGGTAGAAGTTGCGGATCAAAGATCCTGATATTCGATACTGTCGGATCGCAGATCCGACAGAACATTAGTCTTGCTGTTTCTCTACAATTCTTATATTCAATGCTGCCGAAATTTCAATCCAAATGCTTCCTATGTATAATTTATTATAGGTAGGAGTGCGGATCGCAGATCCTGATATTCGATGCTGCCGAAATTTCAATCCGATGGCTTCCTATGTATAATTTATAGGTATTAATCTCGGATCAAAGATCCTTATATTCAATGCTGTCGAATTTTTCGCTGCGCTCAACAATACGTGCAGATCCGACAGAACATTAGCCTTGCTGTTTCTCCGCAATTATTATATTCAATGCTGCCGAACTACTGACCGAATTCCAATAACAGATTTGCTATGATCAGTCGTCCTTGCGTTCTATCAGCACCACGGCATAAGCGCTTATGCCCTCTTCACGACCCGTAAATCCAAGTTTCTCGGTTGTAGTAGCCTTTATGGATATGTTGTCCTCATCGGTGCCTATAACTTCTGCAAGGCATGCCTTTATGGCCGGCACATGCGGATTGATCTTAGGGCGCTCGGCACACACTGTGGCGTCTATGTTGCCTACCACATATCCTTTGCCGGCAATAAGTTCAACGGTCTTGCGCAGCAGCACCTTGCTGTCTATGTTGAGCGTGTCGGCCGATGTATCAGGAAAATGATAGCCTATATCACGCATATTGGCAGCACCGAGCAGCGCGTCGCATATAGCGTGTATAAGCACGTCGGCATCGCTGTGTCCCAGCAGTCCCATGCTGTGCTCTATCTTTATTCCTCCGAGCCATAGGTCACGGCCCTCAACAAGTCTGTGAACGTCAAATCCAAATCCGGTTCTAATCTTCATAATCGTTTATTTTAATTCTGTTTTGCTATTCAATATGATAATGTAAAACAAGAAGTCGCATGGGCGCGGTATTTCTGGCTCATGCGACTTCTTGTTTTTCCGGCTCCCTTCGGTTTATCTGCGGAACAGGTCCTTTATGCCGTCCATGTCGAATCCGAGAGTGAAACGCAGTGTCTGGTCGAGCGGGTTGCTCTTTGCCGTTGCGATTACATAACCGCAGTCGAGCGAAAAGGCGCTCATGCGGAAACCGGCACCTACGGTGAAGTATTTACGGTTACCCTTGTTCTCCGACTCATGGTGATAACCGGCTCTCAGCGTAAACTTGTCGTTATACACATACTCAGCACCTACACTCCAGTTTATCTCCTGCAGCTCTTCCTTGAATCCGCCGGGAGCATCGCCGAAGCTCTTGAATATACCTGATATGCTCGACACGTCGTAATATTCTTTCTGAACGCGCTGCTGATAGTCTTCTGTCGACTCGCCTTCCTCCTGCTTAGGATATGTAGGCACAAGGAGCTTGTTGGCATCTGCAGCTATGGTGAATCTGTTAAACTCGTCGATGGGCACCATCAGGGCAAGACCAAGACGCATGTTCGTCGGTATAAACTCGCTGTTGTCATCACCTCCGAACGTAATTTTGCTACCGATATTGCTTATGTTGAGTCCGATGCCGAGCTGACACTCGCGCGCGCCAATGTTTATATAGTCGTTATAGTAGCAGGCAATGTCGGCTGCAAACGCACTACCAGGCGACGTATCGTCCGTGTAGTCGTATGTAAGGTCTGAGTAGATCCATCTTACGGCAGCAGCCAAAGAGAACTTCTCGCTCAGCATAAGCGAGTAAGCCACGTCGAACGACATTTCATAAGGGTTAATCGTCATGCCGTTGCTCTCGCCTGTCGTGCTGTCATAGTTGGTCATAACCTCACCCAGCGAGAAATATCTCAACGATGCCGACACGGCACTGTAGTCGCCAATGCGGTAATATCCTGACAGATAAGCAAGGTCCATGTCGCTTACGAGCTGACGCAGCCACGGCGTATAGTTGAGCGACACTCCTGCACGGCTTATACAGAAAGGATACTTGGCAGGGTTCCAATATTGCGAGTTGACATCAGGGTCGGTAGCCACACCGACATCACCCATACCGGCGGCACGTGCGTCGGGGGCTATCATCTGTGAAGTTACTGAGGTGTTAACCGGATTAAACATGTCCAGCTTGTCCTGAGCAAAGGCTCCGGCCGAGGCCACAGCAAGCATCAATGTCAACAATATTCTTTGACTATTCTTCATTCTTTGTCTTTATTTCTTTTTCTGTAATGATTATGCAACTAAAAAACTTTTGTCATGCGCAGAAGCGACATGCGCCTTGATATAATAACCGCTTTTCTCTCATTTTATTGTGTAGTGCGGTCATTAATGCCACATTTAGCGCCGCCATGCCTTATTGTTCCGGCTGCCGCCATGCAGCGTCAGACATGGCGCGTCACCGGTGCGGCTGCCGTGTCAGCGCGATATGATAATCAGCTTCTTTGCCTTCGACACCATGTCGCTGCCGCTGCCGCCAATCTTCACGCGGTAGATATAGACGCCTGTCTGCAGCTTACCGCCGTTGCTGCCTGTCAGGTCCCAGTCTACGGTATAGTTGTTGTTTGCCGACACACCGCTCTCCTTGTGTTTCCACAGAGGACGGCCGCTCATGTCGAACACCTCAATCTCCACGTCAAGGTTGCTTCCGGCGCGGTCGTGGTTGATGATAAACGTTGTCGACGTTCTGGCGGGGTTGGCCGTGCAGTTGATGTCTATCAGACCGGGGCGCAGACCGCTCACCACGTTGAACGTAAGTTCGGTGGTGGTCAGGTTGTTCATTATGTCCCATGCCTTAAACCTGAGCGTGTGCATGCCCGGCTCAAGCTCCGGTATGCTGTAGTATGTAGAGCCGCTGGTGTAGCTGCCGAAGTCGTAGCTGAAGTTGTCGTTCAGCACGTATGTCTTGTCGGCATCGCCGTCTATGGTCAGCATAAGGTCGTGGCCTATGCCGCTGCCAGTGGTGTTTATTCCGTCTTTGTCGGTTATCTCGGCCACGAAATAAGGCGTTGGATTTACGTTGCCGCCGTTGACAAAGGTCGGAGAGTTAAGATAGCAGTAGACAGACGGGCCTATGCCGTCGTTGTCGAGCGAGCCTGTTCCGCCCACGATGAAGTCTTCGCTGTAGCCGTTCACGGCATCGCCCGTGTCGCCGTTTATTGCAAACACGTTTATCAGTCCGCTCTCGTCGCTGTAGTCGATGTCCTTGCCCACGGCAAACAACATGCTGAACTTGCCTGCCCTCACGCTGTCGGTGCCGTTGAACAGGGTGTTTGAGCGGTCGTAATATTCAAACGGAGTGCTTGCTCCCTCGCTCGACGTGTTGTTAAGCTTGCACACAACGAGCTTCTCGGCGTCTCTCACGGTCAGCGTGGCCACGCCTCTGAAGGCCTCGTCAATGCTGCCCGACGCTCCCTCTATGTGTCCTTTCACTGTGGCCACGGAGCCTGCCTTGAGCTGAGGCAGAGTCTCGGCAGAAGCCAGGGGCACGCCGTTGATGCTGTCTACCACCACTCTCATCTGCGGCAGGTTGAGCTTCAGGGCGGGGTCGCCCAGCAGCGAATATTGCAGCTTGTTCTCCGTCTTGTCGGCGCCCGACTCTATAAGGTCGTTCTTGGCCAGGCGCTGCGCCTCGCCTATAGTGACATAGGTGCCGTTCTGCGGGGTGAGCAGGGCCTTAAGGTAGGCACGGTTGATAGCCCTGTTGCGGTCTACCCACACCGTTCTCGTTGTTCCGTAGAATGCCACCGCACCACCGTTGCTGTTGAGCACCGCCGTCTCGCCGATGTTCTGCTGCTGCGAGTCGAAGGGCATGATGTCGCACGACGCCGTTATCCACAGCGGCAGGTTGGCGTTGCTGAAGCCGGAAAAGTCGGTCAGCGTGAGCACACGCTCGTGCGATATCTGGTCGGCACGTCCGTGTCCGCTGTAGTTCATTATCAGCGCGCCGGCGCTTTGCTGCTGCTTTATTATCTTGGTCACGTCGGGATATGTGTTTCCGGTAGACGTTGTTACGCAGGTGTATGCGTCCCACATGACGCGCTTTACCTGAATGGCGGGATTGATGCCCTCAACCACCTTTGCCATTTCGTCGGCATCGCTCATGTGCTGGTTGTTGTTGCCGTCGTCGCCCATAAACATCATCACGTTCTGCCAGCTGCCGGCATTTTTGTTTTCGGCGTAGCTTATGGTCTTGTCAACCATTATCTTCGCTTCTTCTGCGGTGCGCACGGGGAAGCGTCCCACAGCCATGTCGAGCTTGTCGGTCTTCGGATTGCCGCCCTCGCCGTCGTCTAACAGGCAGAAGAATCCGTCGTCAACGTAGCAGTCGGTGGCGCTGAATGAGTTTTCGCTCTCATGACACAGCAGGAAATCGTCCTGACTGAGACTCGAACACTCTTGCGTGTTCATGCGGTTGTCCCACACGCAGTCGCCAAACAGCAGCAGGTGCGACGGCATGTCGGCCTCTGTCTCGGCGCGGTCGTAGAGCATCTTCAGATAGCGGCGGTATGCGTTGGCGTCGGGCGTACCGCTCGAAAATTCGTTATACAGTTCGTCGGCCGGCACTATGCGCACTCTCATGCCGTCTTTCTCCTCGTGCAGTTCCTTTATGCGCTGCGCCTGAGCCGTAAGAGCGGCAGAGGTGGGCACTATGATTATCATGTCGGCAGCCTCGTCGGCATGATGGTTCTGGTTGGTTATGTTATACACATATTCGGGCACGCTGAACTCACGTCCGCTCAACGTGGGGCACGGGCGCGGCTCGTCCTGCGTTACGCTGATATAGTCGAGCCTTGCCGGACCGCCCGATACGGTGGTTATCGTAACCGTGTCCGACGGCGACGCGTAGGCGTTGCTGTAGGTCATGTTGACCGACTTGCCGTGGTCATATTCGCCGAATGTCATGCTGAACGTGCGCGTGTCTGACCCGTTAATCTTTATCTGCACCGTGGTGGCCTGTCCTGCGGTGACGCTGGCATAGACCTTACGTATGCCCTGACACGGCGAAGAGTTCTCCAGGATATATGTCTTCGACGTTCCTGCGCTTATCGGCGTGTTCTCATAAAGGTTGCGTCCGCCCTGATACCATGCATAATTGTCTATCTCGTGCAGGAAGTGATAGTCGTCGGCAGAGGGATAGAACGAGTCTACAAAGGCTGTGCTGTCAACGGTGAGCGGCTCGCCGTCGCTCTCGGTAAGGAAGTAGTAGCCGTAGTCGGAGTAAGGATTGCGGGTGCGCGTGGTTGTTGTGTTGCTGCTCCACGACACCGGTCCCTGCGCATGGAACAGCCTGCGGCCGTCAACATAGCATGTGGGCACCTCCTTCAGGTCGTCATACTTTATCAGGTCGTCGGCTTCGAGACTTTCGTTCTGCAGCGCGCCGCCGTAGCCATACACCTTTACGCGGCTCATGTCGCTGAATCCGGCGCGGCGTATCAGCGCGTCGGTTATCTGATATATGCCCGTAGAGGGCACGCGTATCTTTGCCCAGCGGCCTTCGGCCAGCACCGACTTGGCGGCATAGCGGCCGGCAGGACTTACGGCTTCGGCTCTCGAGGCTGTCCTGAGGGCAGCGTTCTTAGGCTTAGCCTCAACGTCTATCATAAAGCTCACCAGCTTCTGCCACTTGCCCCCGCGCTTTACCACCGGCACAAACGACACCTCGATGCGTCCGCGCTTGCGCTCCGTAACCACGTTGACCTCCAGCTCCGGCATTTCGGGCATGTTGTCGCCGGCAATCTTCAGGCAGCGCTCTACGTCGCCGTCGCTCATGTCGTAAAATTCGGGATATTCAATCTTTACCGTATATACAGAGTCGGCCCATGCGCCGCCGAGCGGCAGCGAACAGGCAAAGCGCGGCAGCACGCTGTCTATCTTAACCTCGTCGGCAGTGAGGTTAAAAAACTTCTGCACACTGCTGCCCATGATGTTGCAGCAGCAGAGCAGCGCGATAACCGACAATAATATTTTTCTCTTTGTCATTTAACGTTAAACTCCAATACCTTGCGGTCTTCAAGCCAGCCCGTAAGGTGGTCATCAATATGAACGGGGCCCACTCCGGCCGGAGTGCCCGTATAAAGGATGTCGCCGGTCTTCAGCGTGAACCATTGACTTATGTAGGCTATAATCTCGTCTACCTTGAAGAGCATGTCGCTCGAGCAGCCTTCCTGAACGGTGTTGCCGTTGATGTCGAGGCGGAAATGTATTGCCTGTATGTCGCGAAACTTCTCTATGCTCACCCATTCGCCTATTGCAGCCGAGCCGTCGAAGCCCTTGCACAAATCCCACGGCTTGCCTTCGGCGCGCAGCTTGTTCTGCAGGTCGCGGGCGGTGAAATCGATGCCCACGGTTACGGCGTCGTAGTATCTGTGGGCGAAGCGCTGCGGTATGCTCTTGCCCAGGCGGCAGATGCGCACCACCAGCTCTGTCTCATAGTCGATGCGTCCGAGCTCGTCGGGCAGGAAAAACGGCTTGCTGTCTTTTAGCAGAGCTGAGTCGGCCTTTGTAAATATCACAGGCTCTTCCGGTTTATATAACGTTCCATCCAGCTCTTTATTGTGCTGGATATAGTTCATTCCTACGGCAAAAATCTTCATAATCTGATACTTGTTTATACTTTATCCTAATAACACGGCGCCAGCGTCTCTGCAACAACAATCCATACCCGCACCGTGTTGTCTGTTGCAAAGATAAGATTTTCTGACGAAATGGCAAAAGGATATTTATTAGGAGTTATTTATTAAGGAGTTAAAGAAGTTAGAGTAGTTAAAGGAGTTAAAGCCAAATGCTTTTTTTACAATAAAGCGCCGGCAGCATAGCGGATTGAAAAAATCCTTATATTATATTCCGGCAGATTAATTTTATTGATTGTCGGCTGCGCTCGGCATAACCAAAATATAATTTGCTTCTGCTCTCGCTGCACGACAATTGCAAATCAGCCGGCACATTAGTCTTGTTGGTACAGAATTGTAAAGAAACAGCAAGGCTATTGTTCTGTCGGATTTGCAATCCGACAGCAAAAAATATAAGGATCTGCAATCCGAAAAACACACCTATAAATCAAAAAATAGGAAGTAATCGGATTGAAAATCCTTATACTCAATTCCGGCAGATTGCAAATCAGCCGGTACATTAGTCTTGTTGGTACATATCCGTCGGCACGGGAGAAGGCACAATAGCGTCGTTGCTACATATCCGTCGGCACGGGGGATTACAAATCAGCCGGCACATTAGTCTTGTTGGTATTATGCCGCTTGTAGGAAGCAACAAAGCTATTGTTCTGTCGGATATGCTATCCGACAGCAAAAAGTATCAGGATCTGCGATCCGAAAAACATACATATAAATCAGCAATAGGAAGCAAGCGGATTGAAAATCCTTATATTCAATTCCGGCAGATTAATTTTATTGATTGTCGGCTGCGCTCGGCATAACCAAATATAATTTGCTTCTGCTCTCGCTTGCACGACAATTACAAATCAGCCGGCACAATAGTCTTGTTGCTGCAGAATTGTAAAGAAACAGCAAGGCTATTGTTCTGGCGGATATGCTATCCGACAGCAAAAAATATCAGGATCTGCGATCCGAAAAACATACCTATAAATCATAAATAGGAAGCAAGCGGATTGAAAATCCTTATACTTAATTCCGGCAGATTAATTTTATTGATTGTCGGCTGCGCTCGGCATAACCAAATATAATTTGCTTCTGCTCTCGCTTGCACGACAATTACAAATCAGCCGGCACATTAGCTTTGTTGGTACATATCCGTTTTTTAGGCTACAATGCATTTGACTTTAACTACTTTAACTACTCTAACTACTTTAACTCCTAAAACTTAACCTCTCCAGAATTGCCATGCTCATCACGAAACCGCGGTTTGGTGCGAAAAATTGCACAAAATCGACATTTTTGGTAAAGTATTGATATATCGGCTTTTACCAAGATTACAGAACAAAATGGCAATGGTTAAAAAATATTACTCGGCCACTTTTCATCCAAAAGTGGGCCGTTTACGATTCGGAAACGTGCCATTTGCACGACAAAAAGCAACGCTTTAGAGCATAAAAACAGGCGTTATTCTGAATGAAACAGCGTATAAAAGCAAACGAATGTTAATATCATATGGTCTACAAGCGTCTAAAATTAACATCCGTTACGAATTAGTTTTCCAGATTGAAAAAAATTTTTGTCCTGACTTTTTACTTTTTATCACGTAGCATAAAAGCAACAAGGCTAATGTTCTTTGTGGTTGGAAATTCTTTGTAGAGAAGCAACAAGACTAATGTTCTGGCGGATATGCCATCCGACAGCATAAAGTATCAGAACCAACGGTCAGCGAAGCTAATTTGTGATCCGAGACTCATACCTATTAATCAAAAAAATAGGAAGCAAGCGGATTGAAAAATCCTTATATTCAATTCCGGCAGATTTTTCGCTACGCTCAACAACTCGTGCAAATCAGCCGGCACATTAGTCTTGTTGATACATACCGAGAATTGTAAGAAGCAACAAGGCTAATGTTCTTTAGGCGTAAAATTTACGCCGGCATCTGCATCAAAAAATTGCGGAATTGAAAAATCGGAACAGTCAAACTATCTGTAATACAAAATAATTGTATAACTTTGCTTTCGGTAATCAGAGCGACTGTTGTTCGCAGTTCTTTATTCTTTATCATTATAAGGACACGGCAAATTTTCGACAATCATCTAAATTACAAGCATTTACGATTAATCAACATCACTTTAAGACAAGTATATATATGGAACAAATATTTCGTGTAGGCATTATCGGCGCCGGCAGCATTGCGGCATCAATGGCCGAAACTGTAGGGCGCATGCCGGAAGCACATCTTTATGCCATAGCATCGCGCAGCATTGAAAAGGCCAGGGAGTTTCAAGACAAATGGGGCGCAGAAAAGGCTTATGGCTCTTACGACGAACTGATACAGGATGAGCAGGTTGACCTGATTTATATTGCCACACCACATTCGCATCATTATGAGCAGGCGCGCCAGTGCCTGCTGAATGGCAAGGCCGTGCTGTGCGAAAAGACATTTACAGCCAACAAGGCGCAGGCTGAAGAACTGGTGGCGCTGGCCCGTGAGCGCAAAGTGTTCCTCGCTGAAGCCATCTGGACACGCTACATGCCGTTCTCTAAAGAAATAGTAAAGATGGCGCACAGCGGCGAGCTGATAGGCCGTCCGTATATGCTGACAGCCAACCTTGGCTATCCGATAGAGCACAAAGAACGCATAAAGAAACCGGAACTGTGCGGCGGCGCCCTGCTCGACCTGGGCGTCTACCCCATCAACCTTGCCTTCATGCTGTTTGGAAATTCGCCTGAGCGCATAATGTCATGCTGCAGCAAAAACGAGCTGGGAGTTGACCTGCAGAACAGCATGACCTTTATCTATCCCGAAGGAGAGATGGCCGTGATGCAGACCACGGCACGCTGTGCCAACGACCGCATGGGAGTGGTGTCGGGCGATAAAGGCTATATGGTTATCGACAACATCAACAATCCGCACACGGTAACTGTCTACGACACTAACCACAAGCAGACAGGCATATACACCTGCCCGCCACAAATCACAGGCTATGAATATGAAGTGCATGCCGCCATGGAAGCCATACGCAAAGGCGTGATTGAGCCTGAAGACATGCCGCACGCAGAAACCTTACGCATTATGGAGCTGCTTGACAGCCTGCGCAAAGAATGGGGCGTGGCTTATCCGTCGGACAAGCTATAAAAAATTGTGTGGGCAAAATTGTAGAGAAACAACAAAGCTAATGTTCTGGCGGATATGCCATCCGACAGCATTAAATATCAGAACCAACGGTCAGCGAAGCTAATTTGCGATCCGAGACTCATACCTATTTAATCAAAAAAATAGGAAGCAAGCGGATTGAAAAATCCTTATACTTAATTCCGGCAGATTGCAAATCAGCCGGCACATTAGCTTTGTTGCTACATATCCGTCGGCACAATAAATATAAGAATTGTAGAGAAGCAACAAGGCTAATGTTCTGGCGGATATGCTATCCGACAGCATAAAGTATAAGGATCTGTGATCCGAAATTCATACCTATTAATAAAAAATAGGAAGCAAGCGGATTGAAAAATCCTTATATTCTATTCCATTGCTAATAAGCCGGCACAATAAAATTTCCCGTCCCGGCATATTCATTTTGTGGAATATGGCGAGACGGGAAGATTTAGGCATGTAAGCAGTCTAAAGCATGGCGGCGTGTTTGCGCACCTGCTTGAGCCGCTCCATGAACGACGGGGTTTCGGCGGCCTGCCTCATACTGCAGTCGATCTGCATTTTCATCAGTAGCGAAGCACTGATGCCCAATGCTGCTTCAAACAGCATGGCCGTCTGGGCCGTGACAGGACGGCGACAGTTAAGTATGTCGTTCAGCATTTTGTATGAAATGCCCATCTGTTCTGCCAGCTTGCGCTGTGACAGTTTGCGCTCTTCAGTTTCTTCCTTAAGGAGTTCGCCCGGATGTATGGGGCGTTGACAGATGTGTTTTACCATAATCATATTATTTATAATGGTTCTACAATTCCAGTATATTGCAAATAGTAACCACCGTTTCCGATGATACTTGTTCTACAGTGAACTCTATACGGTACTGGTCGTTCACACGAATTGAGGAGATGCCTGCTTTATCGCCTTTCAGTACTTCATAGTGAAGCGAGTTGATTGCGTAAAGTTCTTCAACACTCTCTGCCAATTCCAGCACTTTAATGCGTAACTGGTAGCGTGTTATGATATGTGGTTGAAATCGGTGCTTTTTGTCGGTGGTCTTACCTTTTTCGTACAACTGGCGCAAATAGTCTTTATCAAAATGTATCTCCATTTCTTCCCATATTGTTCACGTGGCAAAGATAGTAAATTATTTGCAATAGTCCACTAATTAGGTGGATTTGTTTTGTATAGCTGCCATAAGTTTCTGTAATCCGAAACTCATACCTATTAATCAAAAAAATAGGAAGCAAGCGGATTGAAAAATCCTTATACTTAATTCCGGCAGATTTTTCGCTACGCTCAACAACTCGTGCAAATCAGCCGGCACATTAGTCTTGTTGGTATATGCCGCTTGTAGGGAGAATTGTTTCAGAGAAGCAATAAGGCTAATGCTCTGGCGGATATGCTACTTGTGGTGATTGGAAATAATTGTGAATTATGAATTATTCTTGGTCTTTCTCCATTTTGCTGGTGAGCATCCTTCTTTGTCTTTAAAAGTCTTCATAAAGTGGCTCTGCGAGAGGAAGCCTGAGGCTTCGGCTATCTCGGTGATCTTTTGGTCGGGATGGTTGGCCATTCTTTGCTTTGCATAGTCTATGCGCAGTTGCGTTATCCAGTCGCGGAAGGTTGTGTTGAGCGATGTGTTGATATAGACAGAGAGATAGGTGCGGTTGGTGTGTAGGGTTTCGGCAAGTTCCTTTATCGTAAGTCCCTGTATGAGATAGCCTTCATTTTCAATCCATTTCTTTATATTATCTGCAATATCGGTATGGCATGTAGGCAAGTCGTCGCTGCAGATTTCACCGGCGTCGGCATCGCACAGGATGTCGTCTTCAGAAGCAATCTCGCTCTCCATGACATTCTCAACCTTCTCATAGAAGAGCATGTAGTTATGGTAACAGTGGAACAGGTAAATGTAGAAAGGTATCGACGAAAGTATCCACACATAGATGTATTTGTCGGGCAGGAACGTGAGCAGGCCGCAGCCAACGCCAAACACGACGGCCCAATAGGTGAAGACGGAGAGCCAGCGTATGTAGGCCCCGATGTTGTCGGAATGAGTGTCGTCGAAAATCTTTACCGCCCTGCGGTATGCCAGGACGAGCCTTCGGGCAAGAGTCAAGCCGTAGATCACGAGCCATGTGGCCATGATAAGCAGTCCGGTCTTTTGGGCTATGCCCTCGGACAGCATAAGCAGAACAATGGCCGAAAGCACGGAGAACAGCAGCCAGAGACAGATGTGGGTGAGCAGTCGGCGGCGTGTGATGTAGAAGCGGTCGAGCAGAGTTGTGAGTGCCGAACTGAAGAGCCAGTAGCACAGAAAATAGGTTGAGAGGTTCATCAGTATGGCGGCATTGACATTCTTAAACCTTATGCCGTAAAAGAAATGTACCGAATAGTTGGCGGCGAGCAGCAGCATGGCTATGCCCATGATGCGCCGTGAACGTATATAATTGCTGAAGATAGCCTTGTCGGGCGTGTGCGCCAATAAAAAATAAAAGCCGAAGAATATCATCAACGGCAGGGCTATGCATAATGAAAAACTGTATATAGAATAGTCCATAAGGTGTTGTCTGCGATTATGTTATACTGCAAAGGTATAAAAAATTATCAGTCGGTAGTCTGGTTTTCCTTCTTTTTTGTCTTTTTTTCTGTAATAATGAATATAAATCAAAAGACAGTGTAGGCAATAAGGCTTAAACGCAAATTTGTAAGAGTGCCTGTGGCTTAGATACGCCGGAATAATACAGAAGCATCTGATGATGCAAGACATCTTAGATGCAGCATAATCTTATGGCATAGGCAGATGTGACTTATGGAAACAGAAATCCCTCATATTTTAAGCCTTATAAATTATTAAGACATAAAAATATGAGGGGAATTATACAACAATGTTATTTATTATTGGGACATTCTTTGTTATTACATTCCTTGCCGGCGCAGTTTGCCTGATTGCCCGGGCATACGCCTTTGCACTGACGCATATTTTGTGGGCCGCGCTTGAATGCTTTGTTGTTTTTACAGTTCATACGGGGTGAGAATTTTGCGCAGGCACGTTTGCCTTTTCCGTTTTTACAGAACACCTGCTGCAACTGGCGTGCGTTCAGCACTGTCTTAAATTTCTTATAATATTTCTTTTCAACGTCAAGGCGTTTCTGCTTTGCATCAAAGCGCTTTTCTATACGTTCGCTAATTTCTTTTTCCGTAAGTTCTGAGCAAGGCTTCTTGGCAACCTCTTTATTGGGGCATACATCTTTAAGCTCCTTTAGGTATTCTGTATACATCGGTACGAACTTTGCCTTTGCGGCGTCGTCAAGCATCATCTTGTCAGACAGAGCATTAGCCTTGCGCTCAAATCTCTCTTCCGGTGTAAGCTGTTTCTTCTCAACTTTGTTGTTCTGTGCCATTGTAGGCATTATTGCCATGAATGCTATGGCCAGAGACATAATAATTTTTTTCATAAGTTTCTACTTTTAAGTTTATTATTCTGATTTATTGGAATACAACTGACTCTGTGCGGTTGGTACCTTACGCCGTTTAGAGCAGCAGTCTTAATCCGTTTACAATAATAAGACTGATAAAACAGCTTTTGGTTTAATCGAAGAATACTTTTTTATGAAAATTATTATATCGTCCGCTTTATTTCAAGGCATAACGGAGATTGCCCGTATATGCATTTCTGCGTGAATATATATATATTATTAATGTCTATGCTTTTGTCTGTAAGAAAATTGCATGACCATTAATGCATCTACATTTTATTTATAAATGCGTGATAAAAATACACTGGTTTGCAAAATTTTACTATAAAATGTATCATGTCAAGAAATAAATGGTTAAATTTGTGCCCAAAATAGATTTAAACAAAAGCTGTTATGATAAAAATCACATTTCCCGACGGTTCTGTTCGTGAGTATGAACAGGGTGTAACGGGGCTTCAGATTGCAGAAAGCATATCGCCGGCTTTGGCGCGCAACGTGTTGGCTTGCGGCGTAAACGGTGAGACAGTGGAACTTAATCGCCCTATTAACGAGGATGCAAAGATAGAGCTTTACAAATGGGAGGACGAGGAAGGCAAGCATGCATTTTGGCATACATCAGCCCATTTGCTGGCAGAGGCTCTTCAGGAGTTGTATCCGGGCATACAGTTTGGCTTCGGTCCTGCTATAGAAAACGGTTTCTTCTATGACGTTATGCCGAAGGAAGGCGATGTCATAAAGGAAGGCGACTTCGAGAAGATAGAAAAGAAAATGAAGGAACTGGCCTCAAAAGACGAGCCGGTTGTAAGAAAAGAAATATCTAAGGCAGACGCCTTGAAGGAGTTTAAGGCCGACGGTCAGGACTATAAGTGCGAGCATATAGAGCAGGATCTTGCCGACGGTGAGATTACAACTTACACTCAGGGTAAGTTCACTGACCTTTGTAAAGGTCCGCACATCGTAAGCACTGGCGCTATTAAGGCGATAAAGATAACAAGCGTTGCAGGAGCATTCTGGCGCGGTGACGCAAAGCGCGAGCAGATGACGCGTATATACGGAATCTCTTTCCCGAAGAAAAAGATGCTCGACGAGTATCTCGTTATGCTTGAGGAGGCCAAGAAACGTGACCACCGCAAGATAGGTAAGGAGATGGAGCTGTTTATGTTCTCTGAGCGTGTGGGCAAGGGTATGCCTATCTGGCTGCCTGCAGGAACAGAGCTGCGCCTGCGCCTTCAGGATATGCTGCGCCGTATACAGAAGCGCTACGGCTATCAGGAGGTTATAACTCCGCATATCGGAAGCAAGAATCTTTATGTAACTTCAGGTCACTATGCTCATTACGGCAAGGACTCTTTCCAGCCGATACATACTCCTGAGGACGATGAGGAATACATGCTGAAGCCGATGAACTGCCCTCACCACTGCGAGGTGTTTGCATGGAAGCCGCGTTCATATCGTGACCTGCCTTTGCGTATTGCTGAGTTCGGCACTGTTTACCGCTATGAAAAGAGCGGTGAGCTCCACGGACTTACACGTGTACGCTCGTTCACTCAGGATGATGCCCACATCTTCTGCCGTCCTGACCAGGTAAAGAACGAGTTCTTGCGAGTAATGGATATCATTAACACGGTGTTCTCAATATTCAACTTTACTGACTTTGAGGCTCAGATTTCTCTGCGTGATCCTAACGACCACGAGAAATACATAGGCTCGGACGAGGTTTGGGCTGAATCAGAGCAGGCTATTATCGATGCATGTAAGGAGAAAGGCCTGAACGCCAAGATAGAGTATGGCGAGGCTGCATTCTATGGTCCTAAGCTCGACTTTATGGTTAAGGACGCCATCGGCCGTCGTTGGCAGCTCGGAACAATCCAGGTTGACTATAACCTGCCGGAGCGATTCAAGCTTGAATATACAGACGATGACAACACGAAGAAGACACCTGTGATGATTCACCGTGCTCCGTTTGGTTCACTCGAGCGTTTCACAGCTGTGCTTATTGAGCATACATCAGGTCATTTCCCGTTGTGGCTGACACCTGATCAGGTGGCAATTCTGCCTATCAGCGAGAAGTTCAACGACTATGCAGCTCAGCTTTCTAAGTATTTCGATTCAGTTGGAGTGCGCACAATTGTTGATGACCGCAACGAGAAAATCGGACGTAAGATACGCGACAACGAGATGAAGCGTATTCCTTATATGCTTGTTGTAGGCGAGAAAGAGCAGGCTGACGGCACTGTTGCTGTAAGAAAGCAGGGACAGGGTGACCAGGGTACAATGACTAAGGAAGATTTCGCAAAGAAAATTAATGATGAGGTTGCAGAACAGCTGAAGGCAACTGAAATGTAATTTCTGGCGAATGCTATAATATAAAAGAGGTAAAAGACAATATGCCGTCTTTTACCTCTTTTATTTTGTATGACATAGTAATATCATGTGTCATTGCGTAAGGCTGCGTTTTTGGTGAAAGTATGTGCAAAATACTTTTTTGTATAGGCAGACTATGCAAATATCATTGGCAGATTTTTGTGTTATTCTGTCGCAAATGTTATTTGTCGCTTTTATTCTTTACCGGTAGAATTTCAATCCAATATCCGTCAGGGTCGTTGATGAAGTAGAGATGCATGTCATGGTTTTCATAACAAACCCATCCTTTTGACTTGTGGAACTCAAACACCTCATTATAGTCTTCTGCAACTCTGAAACAGATGTGGCTCTCGTTGTCTCCCAGCTCGTATGGCTGCGGATGGTCTTTAAGCCAAGTGAGTTCAAGTTCGTACAGGCCTTTGTCGTCTGTAAGTTTTACTATAATAAACGAGCCGTCTTTCGCTTCCATACGTGAATTGACGTGCAGTCCTACAGCCTCTTCGTAGAATTTAATGCTGCGTTCGATGTCCGTTACGTTGATGTTGCAGTGGTCTAAAAATCCAGTTACTTTCATAATTTCTTTGTTTATCTTGTTTTTTGACTATGCAAAGATAATGAAAGGAGAGAGCAATGCAAAACAAAAAAACATTTTTTGAATTTACAATGTTGGGCTGCATCCTATATAAACGATAGCGATAACATGTTATTTTAATGTATGGATTTTGATCTTTATCGTTGGCTGGTCTATAAAATGATGGGGCGGGAGATAGCTTATCATACCTTATATTATATAAAGGTTGCGAACGTTGTAGATAGATGTCTCCATAAGACATTTATTGCTGACAGGAAGCGTCGTTTCTCCACTTAATTACAAAATAATTGTTAATTTATTGTCTTTTATGGTGACATTATCTTGTTTCATATAGAAAATGTCATATATTTGGAAACTTATTTCCTTTTTTGATACATTTGTCGGATGTGTGTCATGTAGCCGTATTTTTATGGCTGTTATAAAATGGAATTTTGTTGATGCCTCTTAAAACAAGTCTGGTATTAGTATATGGGTTAATTCGAAAAATGGTTACGATAAAGCTCTGCAGTCAATTGTTTAACTAAAGATAAAAAAGTGTATGGAAAAATTTACTTATTTTTTAGAGCAGAAAAGAATCAGGAGATTTAAATTGCGTAGATGTGCATTTGCGGCAATATTTCTTTGTGCTGCATCTTCAGTTTTTGCACAAGGATACCCCGAAACATCTTACAAACTGTCTGATGACAAGACTGTGCTTGAGAGCTGGAAGGGTGATGAGACAGACATCGACATGAATTCTGATGCAAATCTGAAAGGTGTTAATGAAATTGCAGACTATGCTTTTGACGGTAATACGAACGTTAAGAGCATTGTGATTGGAGAGAATGTAAAGACTATAGGCGCCGGCGCATTCCTAGATTGTACTTCTCTTGAAAAAGTTGTGATGCCTGCTGGTCTTGAAGCTATAGGACGTGCCGGCTTTTCAAGCTGCACAGAACTGAAGAATGTGGTTTTGCCAACCTCGCTGAAGAGTATGGGCAATTCTGTCTTTTATAACTGTGCTGCAATAGATAAAATTATTATTCCGGCAGAGGTTACATCTGTGCCTGACGGAGCGTTTAACAGCTGCTATAGTCTGTCGTCTGTTACCTTTGGTGACAAGGTAGAGACAATAGGCGAGGAGGCTTTTAAGTTGTGTTCGTCACTTACGGAAATATCGTTTCCTGTATCATTGAAGGAGATTGGCACGAATGCTTTTGTAGAATGTTCTCAGCTTAGTGACATCCGTTTCAATACTTTTTTAGAGACCATCGGTAAAGGGGCATTTAGCGGGTGCGGATTAACCAGCTTGGATATGTCTGGCCTGAATGCTTTGCAGACAGTAAAAATCCAGGCGTTTTTAGATTGTGCAAAACTGTCTGTTCTTGTGCTTCCCAACCATGTTGTTTCTTTTGCTTCGGGTGCATTTCAGGGATGTACTTCACTGACAGAAGTTACTATTCCTGATTCTTATAAAGAGATAGGCGTAAAGATGTTCCAGGGCTGTACGGCTTTAGAGAAACTGACTTTGGGCGCAAACCTTGAGACTATTGGAAATGGAGCATTCTTTGAGTGTACGGCACTTAAGGATATAGCTTGGAATGACAAGCTTACCCGTATAGACTGGAGTGCTTTTTATTCATGTAAATCTTTAGAGGATATCACGTTGCCGGAAAGTGTTGAATATATAGACGATTACGTGTTTCAGGATTGCAGCGGATTGCTCAGTGTGTCTTTAGGCAGTCGCGTTTCACATATAGGTACAGAGTGCTTCTCCGGGTTATCAGGTTTGCAGCAGTTCAGCGTTTATGCCGTTGAGCCGCCAAGTCTCGGTTCTTATGTCTTTAATCTCACACCGGTAGACAAGTGCAAGTTGCTTGTTCCAGAAGAAAGTATCGATAAGTATAAAGAGGCAGAACAATGGAAAGACTTCATGACCACAACAACATCAATTGCTTCTGTTTCAGAGGGACATATGCCGCTGATTAGAGTTGTGCCTGGAATGTTGAACATAGATAATATGAATGGTGGCTCGGCTGTTTCTGTTTATACATTGGCCGGGCAGAAAGTATATTCTGCTGCATCAGACTCCGGCAGTATGTCGGTTGCTCTTCAGTCTGGTATGTATGTGGTTTGCATAAACGATGTTGCGTCAAAAGTGTTAATACCATAACAGTTTGAATGTTTAAGTTTTTATTTGAAACTGTCCTCAGTAAGCAGGGCGGTTTCAAATTTTTTATGCATAGTTCAAAAAGAAATCTTTTCAAATATGACAATATCTTTGCCGGCAATACAAAAACTCGGCTCTTAGTTTTGCTTTGCTGTAATCTTGCATTATCTTTGCAACTATTATTTATAAATGACAGAAGATGAAGAAGGTAGATATAAAAACTCTGAACGACAATTTTATAGAGGCAATAGGCAAAGAATGGATGCTTATAGCATCAGGCAACAGAGACCATTTTAATGTCATGACAGCTTCATGGGGCTGTGTAGGGTGGTTATGGAATAAACCTGTAGCCGTGATATTTGTTAGGCCCGAACGTTTTACTCATGATTTTATTGAAGACAATGCCGTTGTGACGTTGTCCTTTCTAGGAAAAGATCCAGATATGCGCAGCATATACAATCTTTGCGGTTCAAAGTCCGGCCGTGAATGTGATAAAGTCAAGGCAACAGGACTCATGCCGGTTGACACAGAATGCGGCAGCGTTACGTTTAAGCAGGCACGTCTTACGCTTGAGTGTGAAAAGCTTTATAAAGACAACATCAAGCCTGAGTGTTTTCTCAATCCTGAAATAAGCAAATGGTACGGCGGTTCGCATGGCGGATATCATGATGCGTACATTCTGGAAATCAAAAATGTATATGTAAGTCAATAATTTAGGTGTACAAGACATGTCCTTCATAAGGATTTTGACGATAAAGATAAAAAAGGTAAGAAATATTTTTGTTGATTGATTGAAAAATAGTAAATTTGCACCCGATTTTCATAAAATAGTTGAATGAAATAGTTGAATGAAGAACGACAAGAACAATCATTATCGCGTGAATGAACAAATTCGCGTAAAGGAAGTCCGTATCGTAGGTGATAACGGATCAACAGTAGTACCAACACGTCAGGCGTTGGAGATGGCGCGTGAGGAAGGTGTTGACCTTGTGGAAATATCTCCTAATGCACAGCCACCCGTATGTCGTCTCATCGACTATAGTAAATTCCTCTATCAGCAGAAAAAACGTGCTAAGGAACTTAAGGCAAAGCAGGTTAAGCAAGAGGTTAAAGAAATAAGATTCGGACCTCAGACCGATGAGCATGACTACAACTTTAAGTTGAAGCATGCGAAAGAGTTCCTTGAAGAAGGCAATAAGGTTCGTGCTTTTGTATTCTTCCGCGGCCGCTCAATTTTGTTTAAAGAGCAAGGTGAGGTGCTGTTGTTGCGTTTCGCTAACGATTTGGAAGAATATGGTAAAGTTGAGCAGATGCCGGCACTTGAGGGCAAGAAGATGTTCCTTTATCTAAGTCCGAAAAAGGCTGGTATTGCCAAGAAGAGCCAGCAGAAGATGGACCGTGAGCGTCGTGAGGCTGAAGCAAAAGCTGCTGACAGCGTTGCAGAGAAGAATGTTTCTGCAGCCGGTGGCCTGTTTGATAACGCCAAGAACGGAGCTGATGCACTGAAAAAGCTCAGTGAAGGAAACGACTAATTAACGAGAAATAATAAATATGTGCGTAACGTCCTGGTATATACGTTGCCACAGCTAATAAATAACAACTAATTTAAATTTAAGAAAAAATGCCAAAAATGAAGACAAATTCCGGTGCAAAGAAGAGATTCCGTTTCACCGGTACAGGTAAGATTAAGAGACATCATGCTTACCACAGTCACATCCTGACTAAGAAAACAAAGAAGCAGAAACGTAATCTGGTACACCAGACAATCGTAGACCAGAGCAACATGAAGCAGGTACGCGACTTGCTGTGTCTCCGTTAATCAATGTCGAACAAAAATTAGAGGAAAAAAATTATGCCAAGATCAGTAAATCACGTTGCTTCAAGAGCAAAAAGAAAAAGAATTTTAAAGCTCACTCGTGGATACTACGGAGCTAGAAAAAATGTCTGGACAGTTGCCAAGAATACATGGGAGAAAGGTTTGACCTATGCTTACCGTGATCGCCGTAACAAGAAACGTAACTTCCGTTCTTTGTGGATACAGCGTATCAATGCTGCAGCTCGTCTTGAGAATATGAGCTACTCAACACTTATGGGTGCTTTGCACAAGGCTGGTATCGAGATTAACCGTAAGGTTCTTGCTGACCTCGCTGTAAACAATCCTGAGGCTTTCAAGGCTATCGTTGAGAAAGTAAAATAAGATGTAACCGAATCTTATATATTAACCGCAATCTCTTTGATGAGAGGTTGCGGTTTTTCTTTATATTATAGAGTGAGCTCTGCTTAGGCTTTTTTCTTGCTAATCATTGTCTTTGTAAAAAGTTTAAATATTATGGGAATAGTTATCGGTATTGATGTCGGAATCAGTACGACAAAAATAGTTGGAATACGTGACGGCCATGTTGTTTCGCCTATACGTGTCAAGGCAACAGACCCTGTTACTTCTTTATATGGCGCATTCGGAAAGTATCTGTATGACAATAAGATACAACTTTCTGATGTGGAGCATGTTATGCTTACAGGTGTTGGCAGCGCATATATAAACGAACCTGTTTATGGCTTGCCTACCGATAAAGCTAACGAGTTTATAGCTGACGGACTTGGTGCCCGACATGAGTCAGGAAGGGACAAGATAATTGTTGTGAGCATGGGCACCGGAACATCTCTTGTAAAATGTGACGGCGATAAGATAGAGCACATTGGCGGAATAGGGATTGGAGGCGGAACTTTGCAGGGTTTGGCGCGTCTTATGCTGAAGACAGATGACATACGTACTGTGTCAGAGATTGCGATGAATGGTGACGTGTCAAAGATAAATTTAACTATTGGTGACATAAGTGCCAAACCGTTGCCTGGATTACCGATGTCTGCAGTAGCTTCATTGTTTGGTAATGCAAAAAGTGATGCTTCTCGTGAAGATATTGCCATCGGGCTGATTTGGGCTGTCTTGCAGTCTGTTGGGCAGTCTGCGGTGTTGGCTTCGATAGGCAGTGATATTCGCGAGTATGTTATGATTGGCAATCTAACTTTGCTGCCTCAATGCCGTAGGGTGTTTCCTCCTATTGAGAAACTATATCGTGTAAAACTCATTATCCCTGAATATTCTGAATATTGTACTGCTATTGGTGCTGCTTTGAGCTATTTTGATAAAAGGTATAAAACAGAACGATTATAAATATTTTGTCGGTTGAAATAAAGTGACATATATTTCAACCGACATTAATACATTATTTGCATGCTTTCATCGAAAGCGATATTCTGTTGCGTCTGCGGTCTACCTCTATAACCTTCACCATTACGTGCTGATGTAATTTGACAACCTGTGTGGGGTCGCTTACATATCTGTCGGCAAGCTGTGATATGTGCACCAGTCCGTCCTGATGAACTCCAATGTCGACAAAAGCTCCGAAGTTGGTAATGTTGGTTACAATGCCCGGCAGAACCATGCCTTCAACAAGATCGTCGGGAGTGCTCACGTTAGGATCAAATTCAAACTCTTCGAGCTGTTCGCGCGGATCGCGTCCCGGCTTTTCAAGTTCGGTCATAATATCCGTTAACGTTGGCATGCCTACTTTTTCGCTTACATATCTGTCAAGCCTGATGCTCTTTCGCTTGTCTTTATCTTTAATCAGTTCTGCCACGCTGCATCCGCAGTCTTTTGCCATTTTCTCTACAATCTTATAGCTTTCAGGGTGTACGGCTGTATTGTCAAGCGGATTTTTTGCGTCCGGTATCCTCAGGAAACCTGCACTCTGTTCAAATGCCGACGGGCCGAGCCGTGGCACCTTCAGCAGTTGAGAACGGCTGCTGAATGCTCCGTTGGCCGTGCGGTAGTCTATTATATTCTGTGCAAGCGTCGGTCCAAGGCCGCTCACATAGGTGAGCAGATGTTTGCTGGCGGTGTTAAGGTTTACACCAACCGAGTTGACACAGCTTTCAACGGTAAGGTCAAGGCTCTTTTTCAGCTTGGCCTGGTCAACGTCGTGCTGATATTGTCCTACGCCGATGCTTTTAGGGTCAATCTTTACAAGTTCAGCCAGAGGATCCATAAGTCGCCTGCCTATGCTTACGGCACCGCGCACGGTTACGTCCTTGTCGGGAAACTCCTCGCGCGCAGTCTTTGAGGCAGAATAAACTGAAGCTCCGTCTTCGCTTACTGTGAAGACCTGTATGCTGTCTGCAAGTCCGAGAGTTTTTACGAACCTGTCGGTCTCACGGCTAGCCGTGCCGTTGCCTATTGCTATGGCCTCTACGCCATACTTTTTCACCATCTCCTTTATCTGTGTTGATGCTTCTATCTGTTCATTGCGCGGAGGGTGGGGGAATATGGCTTCGTGATGAAGCAGGTTGCCCTGCTCGTCGAGGCATACCACCTTGCATCCTGTACGGAAGCCTGGGTCGATGCCCATCACGCGCTTCTGTCCTAAAGGCGCGGCAAGCAGAAGCTGGCGCAGATTCTCTGCAAATACGGCTATGGCATCACCGTCGGCATTCTCCTTACTCAGGGTGGCAAACTCCGTTTCTATTGAAGGCTTAAGCAGACGCTTGAACGAATCGGTCACAGCTTCGCCTACGAGTGTTGAGCACCTGCCGTAGCCTCTTACAAAAAGACGTTTTAACTTTTCAACGCATTCTTCGTCGTCGGCAGAAATGCTTACGCGCAGTATGCCGTCCTTTTCGCCCCGCCTCATTGCCAGCAATCTGTGTGACGAGCATCTTTTCAGCGGTTCGGAGAAATCAAAGTAGTCGGAGTATTTTGCAGCCTCGTCAGTGTCGGCCTTGCTCTTTATTACTTTCGAGGTTATTATTGCCCCGCGTCTGAAGGCATTGCGCAGCTGGCTACGTGAGCGTTCGTCCTCACTGACATTTTCGGCTATAATGTCCAAAGCTCCCTTTATGGCGTCTTCCTCGCTTTTGACGTTCTCGTTTATAAATCTCCGTGCTGTTGTCTCGGGGGCGTTGTCGCGTTGCAGCATTATTATTGTTGCCAGCGGTTCGAGGCCGTTCTCCCTTGCCACCTGAGCTCTTGTGCGCCGTTTCGGTTTGTAGGGCATGTAGATGTCCTCAAGCACTTCCGGCTCCCAACATTCGTTAATACGCTTTTCCAGTTCGGGGGTAAGTTTACCCTGTTCGCTTATTGTCTTTATTATGGTTTCCTTACGTTTGGCGGTTTCCTTCATGCGCTCGTTCAGTTCACAAATCTGTGTTATCTGAACTTCGTCAAGCCCTCCTGTACGTTCTTTCCTGTAACGGCTTATGAAGGGGATGGTGCATCCCGAGTCGAGCAGCTCCAGGGTGTTGTCAACATATTTTATGTTGATGTTCAGAAGGTCGGATATTCGTTTGGCAAATAGATTCATCTTTACTGTATTGATTAACTTTGTTACAAAAATACTGCTTTTCGGTTAAAATGCAATCCTGTGCACCTATTTTTAAAAGTTAAATGTTATGTAGCACGGAGTGCAGGTTTTATTTGTTTCGTTAAAGGATAGTAAAAAAGAGAAGCCCGTCAGCAGTCTTTCTTTTAAAATGGTTATCTTTGCATATAACCATATAACATGGTTGCCTGAGCTGTATGTCTGTCGTGCTGGCAGGTTTGTGGCCGTAGGTGTATGTTATGTTTTTTTGATAGACTGATTCAGAAAACTATTCTTGTTTATATGATAACGACATTAATAATACTTGCTGTTTCCGCTTTCTTTTTTGCAATAGGAAAAATACGTTCAGACATTGTTGCCCTGTGTGCTCTTATACTGCTTATGTCGTTGGGCATACTGACGCCCGAAGAGGCTCTTTCAGGCTTTTCAAATTCGGTGGTGATAATGATGGTAGGCCTGTTTGTTGTTGGCGGAGCTATATTTCAGACCGGACTTGCAAAGATGATAAGCGGACGCATAATGAAGCTGGCCGGCGACAGCGAACTGCGCCTGTTTCTTCTTGTTATGACAGTTACATCCGTTATTGGGGCATTCGTCAGCAACACGGGCACGGTAGCCCTTATGTTGCCTATCGTTGTGAGCCTTGCTGCCAAGGCCGGCATAAGTGCGGGGCGCCTGCTCATGCCGTTAGCCTTTGCCAGTAGCCTTGGCGGTATGCTGACGCTTATCGGTACGCCGCCAAATCTTGTTATTCAGGGCGTTCTTTCTGAGAATGGCTATGCTCCGTTGTCGTTTTTCTCGTTCACTCCTGTCGGACTGATATGCATCGTCATCGGCATCATCGTGCTTCTGCCGCTCAGCAAGTGGCTGCTTGTCAAGAAAAATGACGGCGACAAGGATAAGGAGCACAAGACAAAATCTCTTGACGAACTTGTGCGTGAATACCGTCTTGATGAAAACCTTTCGCGCTTTGTCGTAGGGGCTGGATCGAAGGCTAAGGGAAAGACTGTGGCTGAGCTTGACGTACACAACCGTTATGGACTTACTGTGCTGGAAATAAGGCGTGAGACAACCAGGCAGAAGGGTATAATAAAAAGTGTAAGTCAGAAGCTTGCCGGTCCGAATACAATAATGCAGGACGGCGACATAATATACGTGATAGGGGAGAGAGAACAAGCATTGCGGCTTGCTGCAGACTACTCTTTGGACATCCCTTCAAAGGCTGTTTCTGACGGACATGCAGAACATGAGTCACTCGACTTTTATGACATTGGCATTGCTGAGATAGTATTGTTGCCTACGTCGCGCCTCGTAAACCGTCTGCTAAAGGAATCGTCGTTTCGCTCTAAATATGGCATAAATATAATCGGCATAAGGCGTAAGGGCGAATATATAATGGAGGGGCTGCCTGATGTGCGCCTGCATGGAGGCGACGTGCTTCTGGTTCAGGGAACATGGGCCAACATAAGCCGTTTAGGCAGAGATGAGGACGACTGGGTGGTGCTGGGACAGCCGCTCGAAGAGGCCGCAAAGGTTACTCTCGACTATAAGGCACCGCTGGCAGCCTGCATAATGTTGCTAATGATAGCCATGATGGTGTTCGACTTTATTCCCGTAGCCCCTGTTACGGCTGTTATGATAGCCGGCGTGCTGATGGTGCTTACGGGATGTTTCCGTAACGTTGAGGCTGCATATAAGACAATTAACTGGGAGAGCGTGGTGCTTATTGCTGCCATGTTGCCTATGTCTGTGGCACTGGAGAAAACCGGAGCTTCGGCATTGATTTCTCATTCGCTTGTAAGCGGATTGGGTGCATACGGCCCGTTTGTGTTGCTTGCAGGAATTTATTTTACGACGTCGCTTCTTACTATGTTTATAAGCAACACTGCTACGGCTGTGCTTATGGCTCCTATTGCCTTGGCTTCCGCGACGGAAACTGGGTTAAGTCCATATCCATTCCTTTTTGCTGTTACGCTTGGTGCCAGCATGTGTTTTGCCTCACCGTTTTCAACACCGCCAAATGCACTTGTCATGCAGGCCGGGCGGTACACATTTATGGACTATGTAAAAGTTGGACTTCCTCTTCAGATAATTATAGGTTTGGTTATGGTGTTTGTTCTGCCTCTGCTTTTCCCATTCTGACAAACCGGTATTTATTGTGGCTGGATAAGCAGTGATAAACCATTCATACAAAATTATATGGCTTTACTTTTAATATAATTGCCTATTAAAGCAAAACTGGCCATATCATCACTCAGAAAAGAGTGTTATGATATGGCCAGTTTTATTATTGTCTGCTCCGTTTGTGCGGGTTCTTGTCAATTTAAATACCAAAGAGTGCTGACAGGGGTGTGTTTATTCGCCTATAATCGTGGCAACTATGCGTCTCGGGCCGCCGTGGCTCCTGTATTCACAGAGATAAATACCCTGCCATGTGCCGAGATTCAGACGGCCGTCAGTTATGGGTATGCTGAGACTCACGCCTGATATGACAGATTTTGCATGGGCCGGCATGTCATCGCTTCCTTCAAGGGTATGACAAAAGTATGGCTGATTTTCGGGTACTATGTGGTTGAATATGCCTTCCATGTCTGTGCGTACGTCAGGGTCAGCATTTTCGTTTATGCAAAGTCCGCAGCTTGTATGTTTAACAAATAGATTAAGCAGTCCGTTTTTAGGCAGTTGCGGCAGCTGGCTTATTATCTCGTTGCTTATAAGATGAAAGCCTCGTGTACGCGGTTTCAGTGTAAATTCCGTCTGTTTTATCATTTCTTATAAAATTATCTGTTGCTTGTTGTTATGTAAATTTCTATTCTCCATTGTGTCAGAAATGCAGGTTGATGTCAAATCCTGCTTGTATCGGAGTGCCGCGCTGAGCCAGATAAATGGTTTGTCCAGATGCACTGCTGTCGAATGCGAATGTGTTGTAATGAGTGTCTGTAATGTTACGGCACCACAGTTTCAGGCTTACGCCGGTGAAGTTAATGTCGGCATGTGCTCCTAACAGAGCATAGAATGGCTGGCTGTATGTGTTGGCCTCGTTCCAGTATATGCGTCCCTGAGCTGTTACGTCTGCGCCGATGACAACAGACTGTACGGCTGACCCATTGAGCCTTATTCTGTAGTCAGCTCTGGCATTTAGAGTGTGCATAGGTATGAATGGTACACGTTTTCCGTTGTAGCTTATCTCGGTGTCATTGCTTGTCTCGTTGTATTCTTTGAATGTCGCTCTTGTAAGCCCGTATCCAGCCGACCATGTAAGACTGTTGTCGAACGCACTGCCTCGCAGTGCTGCTTCAAGTCCCCAGCTTATGCTTTTTCCTGCATTGACCATCATTCGTCCGAATCCGTATTCACCGGCCATTACTGATAATTGCTGGTTGCGTATCTGCATGTAATATACGGCTAAATCTGCATGAATCTTATTGTCAAACAGGTTAAGATGGGCACCGATTTCATAGTTCCAGCTTTCCTCCGGCTTGTATGATATCGTATTGTTTATTTCATCATAGTCTGCCTGTGTGTGAGGTATGTCGTAGCTCCCGGTCATGGCCTTGTTGCTGTTTTCGTTAAGTTCATGTTGAAGTATGTCTGAAAACATCTGTATGTTGTAGCCTCCGGCCCTGTATCCCTTACATACAGTGGCATACACGTTACTTCCGTCAGAGTCAATTGTGTAGCTAAGACCTACTTTCGGAAGAAGTTGGCTGTAGTTGTCGTGCGACATGTTGTTGAGCATTGATGTCAATGTGTTTGTCATGCTTTGTCCCATAACATTTGCCGTAATTGCCATTGCAGCGTATGTGTCGTAATGCACTTTTACCCTGTTGTAGTCGTATCTAAGTCCAAGTGTTGCTGTCAGCCGGTTTGTAAGACTGATGTTAGATTCATGGAAGACGCCGATGTTGAGCTGTGGAGTGTTGAATGTAGCCGGAACTTTCATGTCTGCGCTTACATTAATTCCTCCAGCTTTCTCTATTGCCGCGGCTGCTGCTTTTTCGGCTGCAGCCTGCGGCATGCCTGCTGCAACCATCTTGTCGATCATTGCCTTAAGTATTGAATTATACATTGCCGACTGTATTCCGCCTGATATGCGGCCGGTAAAGTCTTCGTCGAAAAATACAGGGGCGTCAGTTCTTAGCCATTGGTACGATCCATAAAGGCCTGTAGCATGTTTCCATTTACCTTCTGTGTTATTTCTTACGGTCAGTTCCTGTGTTATTGCGTTAGTGAGCTGCCGCTGCTCCAGATGCATGAAGTCTGATGCAAGGTAGTCTTGGTCCATCATCATGCAATCGTCCATGAACTGATAACTTGTGGTTGATGTCAGTGTAAATTTGTCTGTTGCATATTTAAGGTTAAGGCCAGTGTTAAGCATATTTCGCTTATAGCTGTTTTGTCTGTTGGCCGATGGTGATTCAACATTGTTGGTCGTTATGTCAAGCAGACCATATGGGAAGGCGTTTTGGTTTACATACTGATAATCGGCTGTAAAGTCTATGGTGAACTTGTCTGTTAGTCTTGACACAAAGCGTGCCTTGCCGCCAGCCTCATTATAATTGTCAGCTCTGTTGCCTGTTGTCTGATTTTTAAAGAATCCGTTACTTCCGCTATAAAAAACTGCAATGCTGAAGGCAGCGTTATCACCAAGCTTTCCGTAATGAGCTGCTTCAAAATCCCTTTGAAAATGTGTGCCCAGACCAAGATGAATGTCTGTTCCCTGATATTTCATCGGATTTTTTGTATATAAGCGCAACAGTCCGCCTTCTGTATTCATGCCATACAGTGTGCCTTGTGGACCACGTAGAATGTCGGCTCGGTCAATCTGGTATGTATGTATGTTGAATGCGCTCTTGTTTACCATGGGGATGCCGTCGACATATATTCCTATTGCAGGATTGTTTACTCTCGAGCCTATACCACGGATATACATTGAAGATGTAAGACGTGAACCGTATGCAGGCATTGCGAAAGAAGGTACATAGCTGGCAAGCATGCTCAGGTCTGTTATTCCAAGGCTGTTTATGTCGTTGCCGGTGAACATTGAAGAGCTAAGTGGCTGCTGCCTCAGAAGCAAAGCTTCTTTGGGCTGTGATACGATGACAACTTCGTCAAGGTTGTATACTCGTGAAGTGTCTGTTGCTTCAATTTTATTTGCAACGTCTGTCAAAGAGACTTTGTTTTCAGAAAATGCTGTGTTACTGTAATATTTAAACACTGCAGCCTGACTTTCGGTTGTTGTTAACCACATCAAGGCAACTGCCATGTATGTTATTTTTTTTGTATCCATTTGTATTCACCGTTTTTATTTTCGCCTGCAAAATTAAGTATTACACATTTTATGTGCAATCCTTATTTATGTGGATTTTTGTATTGTAGTTGTATGTGTTTTTTGTTGGTTTCGTTCTATTTTTATCACAACAGGTCAGAAGCTTATGACCTATTTTTATTTATATAAAATAGGTCGTCTATGGTTTCGGTATATTGGTTGTTTTATAAAACAGATTTATAAAAAGGAAAGTGTTAATATGGTAAGTCTAATATTGTTTAGTGGTAAAACTGGTTTTGAGTTGGCATTTTGATTTATATACTATGCCGATTTTATATTGCATTGCATGCAGAATAAATTGTACAATTAATGCAGTCAGCAAAATATATCACTGGCTTTTATGCGTTTATCTAAATGGAGATATAACTTGGTAATTAAAGCTGTGTGAAACACACATATTAATGTGTGGAGCTTATTGTGTTATATATTGTACGGAAATCTAGAGGACCAGATTAAGAATTCATTTTTAACACAACATCTTCTATTGTCTTCGGAAAATATTTCTGTTCAAGTTCATGAACCTTTGACTCGATAACTTCTACCGTGTCGTTTTCCGTGAGTGGGGTTGTATATTGCTTTATGATTGCGCCACCATCGCATACATTGCTTACAAAGTGTATCGTGATGCCTGTTTCTGTTTCTTTTGCAGCTTTAACGGCTTCATGAACATGATGTCCGTACATGCCTTTGCCACCAAATTTGGGCAGTAGTGACGGATGTATGTTTATAATTCTATTTTCAAAATTTTCAATGAGAAAATCAGGTATCATGAGCAGAAATCCTGCTAATACGATGAAATTAATATCATTCTCTTTTAACAAAGACAACATTATCTCCGCATTGTTTATTTCTGCTTTTGTCAATACTTTGCAGGGAACATTATATTTGCTGGCACGAGTCAAGACATAAGCATCTTGCTTGTTGCTGATAACAAGATTAATGTTTATATCTTTGTGGTCAGTGAAATATCTTATTATATTTTCACAGTTAGTGCCGTTTCCGGATGCAAATATTGCGATGTTTGTCATTTGGTTTGTATTTAATGATATTATTGTTTTCAAAACTCATCGTCATCGAAAGAGTCATCCCAGTCGTCGAATCCGAATTCTGCCGGTTCTATAAATGCGTCCAGACTTCTTCTTTCTTTCTTTGTCGGACGACCTGTTCCTCGTGCACGGTCAATGAAACCGCTGATGCGGTTCATCTCAAGAATTTCATATTGTTTAGGATCTGTAACATTCTCATAAATGCCAGGAATGAGCTTGGCGCCTACGCGTTGTTCTATGCATTGTAATATTTTAAATGAGTATGTTACAGGAGGCTTCTTCACGGATACAGTTTCCCCTATTTTAACCATGTGCGAGGGCTTTACGTTGACGCCGTTTATGGTTACTCTTCCGTTCTTGCAGGCATTGGCGGCCAGTGAGCGTGTCTTGAATATTCTTGACGCCCACAGCCATTTATCTATTCTCGCAGTGTCTGCCATTATTGGTGCTTTTTGTTATATTGATTCATTGTAATGTTGACTCCAGCCAGTACAAAACTTTTGATTATTTCGATAGATGTGTCTATTGCCGGAGTAAGCGTTTTCATGTCTTCTTCGTCGTATTTTCCCAATACCCAGTCTACTTGTGCTCCTTTAGGAAAATCGTTGCCGATGCCTACACGCAGACGTGAATACTGTTGCGTACCGATGACGCTTTGGATATTTCCCAGACCGTTGTGCCCGCCATTGCTTCCGCTTGCTTTCAGACGTAATGCGCCTAAAGGCAGTGACAAGTCGTCAACTACAACAAGAAGATGTTCAAGAGATATGTTCTCTTTGTTCATCCAGTATCTGACGGCATTGCCGCTGAGGTTCATGTATGTAGTTGGTTTAAGCAGTATGAGTTTGCGGCCTTTTATGGATGTTTCTCCTATAAAGCCGTATCTGCGGTCTTCAAAAATAATATTGGACGCTTTCGCGAAAGCGTCCAATATCATAAATCCGGTATTGTGTCTGGTATTCTGGTATTCATCACCAGGATTTCCCAGTCCTACAATCAAGTATTTATCCATTCTTTAGTTATTATTCAGCGTCTTCAGCTTTGCTGGCTGCATTAGATTTACGTGTAGCCTTGATTGAGCATACAACAACCTCTTTGCTTGTAGCCATCTCCAGACCTTCGAAGTGCAGGTCGCCAACCTTGATGCTCTTACCGATCTTCAGGTCAGTAACATCGATGTCGAGGTGCTCAGGAATATCCTGATATTTAGCTGTAACGTTGATTTTGCGGATAGAAAGGTTCATACGTCCACCATCGCGGATACCCTGTGCAAGACCTGTGAGCTTAACAGGTATACCGATTGTGATAGGCTTCTGGTCGTTAACCTCATAGAAGTCTACGTGCAGGAGTGCGTCTGTTACCGGGTGGAACTGCAGTTCCTTCAGTATTGCAGTATGGCTTTCACCATCGATAATAAGGTTTATTACATAGATGTGAGGAGTGTAAACGATTTTGCGGAGCTCGTTCATCGGGCATGTGAATGCCAATGCTTTAGGTGCGCCGTTTTCGTCCTTTGCCTCACCATAAAGGTTACATGGGATAAATCCTTCTTTTCTCAGGTTCTTAGAAGATTTCTTACCGATGGTACTTCTTTTTTTACCGGTTACTTCAATTTCTTTCATAATAATTGTGTTACTCTAAATTAAGTTAATAAAATCTTGCTTAATTCACCATCACACGAGAATAAATTTCACGATGTGCTCTGAAAAAGCGATGCAAAGTTATTACTTTTTATTCTAATGAGCAAATAATAACAATAAAAACATATAAAAACTATACCGTTTTCTTGCAAATGTTCTTATTTTTACCTACTTTTGCACGTATTAAAATAGAAAATAATCTATAAAATAATGATTAACAGGGAATTAATTAGAATAAAGATAGTCCAGTTAACCTATGCATACTATCAAAACGGCAATCGGAATATAGATGTGGCAGAGAAAGAATTGTTGTTCAGTCTTTCAAAAGCTTATCATCTTTACCATTATTTATTGGCATTGGTTGTTGCCGTGTCAAAAGAGGCACGCAAGCATTATGATGTCGAAGTGGCAAGGGCTAACCGAGAAAATACTGCCATGCCGTCAAGTAAGTTCGTTGATAATAAGTTTGCCATACAGCTGGAGGCAAACCAGCAGCTCTGTGACTTTATCTCAACTCAGAAACAGACATGGGATGATGATATAGAGTTCGTAAGAAAACTATATTCTCAGATTGTTCAGAGCAGAATCTACACAGACTATATGAGCAGTGACGACTCTTCTTATGAGGCAGACCGTGAATTGTGGCGCAAGCTATATAAGACGTTCATTATGGAAAATGAGGAACTTGATGCTCTGCTCGAGGAAAAAAGTCTTTATTGGAATGATGACAAAGAGATTGTTGATACGTTTGTATTGAAGACGATAAAGCGCTTTGATCCTGCAAATGATGATAAGCAGGAACTGCTGCCGGAGTATAAAGACGACGAAGACAAGGACTTTGCACGTAAACTTTTCCGCTCAACGATATTAAATGCAGACAAGTATCAGCATTACATGAGCGAGACTTCACGTAACTGGGACTTCTCACGTCTGGCATATATGGATGTCGTGATTATGCAGATTGCAATAGCCGAGATGCTTACATTTGCCAATATCCCTATTAACGTTACTATTAATGAGTACGTTGATTTGGCAAAGGTTTACAGCACTCCTAAGAGTGCCGGATATATCAATGGTATGCTTGACACAATCGCAAGGCATCTTATAAATACTGGCGTGCTGTTGAAACCTATAAGTGACAATAAAAAATGAATTAATAAATAAAATTAACTGAATTAACGAAATGAACACATTTATGTTTTTGGCTTCTCAGGCTCAGCAGGGAGGAAGTATGAGTTTTCTAATCTTTATGGTGGCTATATTCGCTATCATGTGGTTCTTTATGATACGTCCTCAGCAGAAGAAGCAGAAAGAGATCCGTAAGTTCCAGAATGCTCTTCAGGAAGGTACAAAGGTTGTAACCGGCGGTGGAATTTATGGTGAGGTTAAAAGAATAGACCTTGCAACCAATATTGTTGAAATAGAGATTGCAAAAGGTGTGACAATTCGTGTTGACAAAGGTTATGTATTTGCCGATGCGACATCATCAGAGCTTACAGCTGGTCAAAACAAATAATGAACGATTCAAAATTGTTTCATATATTTAAAGTCATCAGAAGCTTCTTGTTTAGTTCTGTAAACAAGGAGTTTCTGATTTTCTTGTTTTTTTTAATATTAAGCGGTACATTCTGGTTGTTGATGACCTTGAATGAAACCTATGAAAAAGAAATAGAGGTACCGGTCACATTGGTCGATATACCTAAAAATGTTGTTTTAACAAGCGACACAACAACTGACATACGTGTTACGGTTCGTGATAAAGGCTATTATCTGCTTACATATTTGTACAGCAATAAGATACATCCAATAAAAGTCAAGTTCAACAGTTACGCAAAAAACACAGGTACAGGAACCGTAGCTTCTGCTGAATTGCAAAAAATGATATATCAGCAGCTTTTTAATTCTTCCCATATAACGAGCATAAAGCCCGACAAGTATGAGTTCTTTTTCAATTATGGATTAAAGAAGCGGGTGCCCGTTAAGTTAAACGGAAAGATACGTCTTGGTAGAAGCTATTATCTTGCCAAGGTCATGTTCTCTCCGGATTCAATAGACATATATGCAGGGCGTGATGTTCTCGACAGTATTAAATATGTATATACTGAACGCCTTAACATAACAAATTTAACAGATACAGTGATACGTCAGGTGCCGTTGCTTAAGACACGTGGAGTCAAGAGTGTGCCTGATAATGTAAAGATATCATTGTTCCCGGATATTCTGACAGAAGAAAAGGTCGAGGTGCCTATCGTTGCAGTGAATATGCCGGAAGGAAAAATATTGCGCACGTTCCCGTCTCGCGTAACTGTTACGTTTACGGTTGGTGCCAGCATGTTCAGAACCATTCAGCCTGATAAGTTTAAGGTTATTGTTGATTATAACGAACTGATTGACAGTCCGTCGGAAAAATGTAATGTATATCTGCGCTATATTCCTCACGGCGTACGCAATGCAAAGATGGATGTGAATCAGGTTGACTATTTAATAGAGGAGCAGTAGAGTAAAATGGTGAAAGTTGCAGTTACAGGCGGTATAGGAAGCGGAAAAAGTTATATTTGCAGTATGCTTGAGAAGCGTGGCATACGTATTTACAGCTGTGATGATGCAGCAAAGCGGCTTATGGCCACATCCGAAAAGATACATGCTGGACTTACGGCATTAGTGGGCGACAATGCTTATGTCAACGGAGTGCTCAACAAGCCAGCTCTGACATCATTTCTGCTGAAGAGTCCTGAAAATACAGAAAAGATCAACTCTATTGTACATCCTGCCGTGGCAGACGATTTTGTTCATTCTGACTATACATGGATGGAATGTGCTATTTTGTTTTCGAGTGGTTTCGATAAGTTAGTTGACAAGACAATATGCGTCACTGCTCCATTGGAGGTTAGGATAAGGAGAGTGATGGACCGCGATAACATTTCTCGTCAGAAGGCGTGCGACTGGATAAACCATCAGATGTCTCAGGAGGATATGGCTGCGCTGAGCGACTATGTTATCGTGAACGATGGTCATAGCGACATCGAAAGCCAGATAAACAAGGTGCTCGAGTCATTGGACATGTAATGATAATAATGTAATTAATTTAATTATAATTTTTTTGAATATAAAGATGAAACAGACAATTCTTTCTATCTCAGGAAAACCAGGCCTTTATATTTTGGTATCAAGAGGCAAGGCTAATTTAATAGTTGAAAAAGTAGACGAAACACATAAGCGTATGCCGGTGTTTGCAAGTGACTGTGTAACAAGTCTTAACGACATAGCCATGTATACAAATGCCGATGATGTGCCTTTGACAAAGATTCTTGCTGACCTCTATAAAGTAGAGAATGGTGGCGAGGTATCAATAGATTACAGAAAATGTCCTTCAAAGGAACTTCGTGATCACTTTGCAAAGGTTCTTCCGGATTTCGATCAGGACAGAGTTCACGACAGCGATATCAAGAAACTGTATCAATGGTACAACATATTGGTTAAGAACGGAATAACTGATTTTGAGAACAATACCGAGGCTTCAGCTAAAGAGAATGAACAAGAAGGATAGGTATCAGTACATAATTGATTATTTCAAAGAAGAAATGCCGAAAGTCACTACCGAATTAGAATTCGGTAGTGTTTTTCAATTATTGGTTGCCGTTGTTCTCAGTGCCCAATGTACCGACAAGCGTGTCAACTCTATCACGCCGCAGCTGTTTGAGCGTTATCCTGATGCTAAGTCTATGGCCGAGGCGGAGGCGGATGAGGTTTACGAGTATATAAAGAGCGTGTCGTATCCTAACGCCAAGTCGCAGCATCTTGTCAGCATGGCACGTATGCTGATATCTGACTTCAACGGCGAAGTGCCCGACACAATGGATAAGTTGATAAAACTGCCGGGAGTGGGGCGCAAGACGGCTAATGTCATTCAGGCCGTAGCCTTCGGCCGTTCGGTCATTGCCGTTGACACGCATGTGTTCCGTGTGAGCCACAGGCTCGGACTTGTAACACGTAAGGCCAACACGCCGCTTAAAGTTGAGAGTGAACTTATGGCTAACATCCCGGCAGAATATGCAACAGATGCACATCATTGGCTGTTGTTGCACGGCCGGTACGTATGTACGAGCCGTAAGCCCCATTGTGAGAAGTGTCCTTTTGATCACTTCTGTCCTAAAATAATGGACGGCTCAAAGCTGTAGAACCGGTATTCTTATTTATTGAATTTTGTAGTCTTATTTAATGGTCTGTAGGTATTATGCAAACAAAAATAATATTCGATTTTCTTGAAAATATAAGAAAAAATAACAACAGGGAATGGTTTAACAGCCATAAGGACGAATATCTTTCAGCCAAGGCTGTGTTTGAAAAATGTATAGAAGAGGCAATAGCAAGGATTACAGAGTTCGACCCTTCGGTAAAACATCTTACAATAAAGGATGTAACTTACCGTTTCTATCGCGACACGCGTTTTTCACAGGATAAGTCTCCGTACAAGACTCATCTTGGGGCATATATTGCAGCCCATGGCAAGAAGGCGCTTCATGGAGGTTATTACATTCATTTTGAGCCGGGACACTGTCTGTTGTCATGTGGCAACTATTGGCTTCCTACCAATATCCTTACTTCCTGCAGAAACGAGATAATGGCTAACATAGATACATGGAGAGGCATTGTTGAGAGCAAGAAGTTTGTAGAACTCTTTGGCCGTCCGGGCGAAGGAACATGGGATTCACCTAAGGGGTTTGGATTGGAAAGTCTGAAGACTGCTCCGTCTGGATTTCCGCGCGATTATGAGTTTATCCAGTATCTGCGAATGAAAGATTACTGCTGCTGGACAGCTGTGCCCGACACATTCTTTTCAAAGAGCACATGGCTCGACGAGATGTCAGACATCCTGGCTGTCGGTAAGCCAATGATGGATTTTGTCAATTCGGTTATAGATGATTATGAATAACCGCTAATCAGATATTATGGCTACTGTCGGAGCTATGTGCGATATGCCCCGCATGCCAATGTATTGTGCTGAGTGAATATTGCACGGCAAGTTTTTATATTGAGCTCCGGCAGTGATATTGCAAAAGACATTCTTTTGCATCCCGAAAGGCGGCATATTGGATTGTAAAAGACGGCTTTTTGAACGCTAAAACAATGCCTTTTGCAGCATGCTTCATAATAAGCTGTAAAATAGATATTTACAGGTGATACATGATATCGTTGTCAGATAAGCTATTTTCTTTGACATATTGCCGTTTGGCATATTTCTGTGGCAGTTACGTCTATTATGCATTAATTTAATTAAAAACGCTAATGAAGGACCAGTTAAGGTTACTGAGAGATTGTATAACCAACTATATACCGGCTGTTGTGTTTCAGGGTGACGACAGCTGTGCTCCCGAAATATTGGAGGCGGCTATGGACATTTACCGTAAGCATGGCTGCTCTGAAGAATTCTTGTACGATTGGCAACAGCTTATTAACGAGGTTAAGGCATATCAGACTGAATGTCCCGACAGGGTGAAGTTGCCTAAACTCTCGGCTACGGAGAAGGAACTTGTAAGAGAGGACATGATTAAAAACGCACTCAGAAGATGACCCTTATACTATATTCGGCAGATCTTAGCAGCGAGTTAAGCCTTACTTATGCAGACGGAGGCATACGTGCAGGTTTTCCTTCACCGGCACAAGACTATTTGTCTGACAGCATTGACCTTAACCGTGAACTTGTGCGTCATCCGGCCACAACGTTTTACGCCCGTGCTGTCGGCGACTCAATGAAGGGATGTGGCATTGACGATGGAGATTTGCTCGTTATCGACAAGTCTATCGACCCGCATGACGGCGATATTGTCGTGGCATTTATCGACGGCGAGTTTACACTGAAGAAAGTAAGAATAGATCCAGACGGCAGTTGTCTTTGGCTAATTCCTGCCAATGACGATTATCCTCCGATAAAGGTAACAGAGGAGAACAATTTTATCGTGTGGGGCGTTCTTACCTATAATATAAAACGGCAGCTAAGAAGATAGTGATACAATGTTTGCCTTGGTTGACTGCAATAATTTTTACTGTTCGTGTGAGCGTGTGTTCAATCCGGCCTTGCGAACGTCGCCTGTCGTAGTGCTTTCAAATAACGACGGATGCATCATAGCGCGCAGCAATGAGGCAAAGGCCATGGGCATTGCCATGGGCACTCCGTTCTATCAGGTTAAAGATATGCTCGAGAGAAACAAGGTGGCCGTGTTCAGTTCAAATTATACCCTTTATGGCGACATGAGCAGGCGCGTAATGATGCTTCTTTCCGAGTTCGCTCCCGATGTCAGTCAATATTCAATTGATGAGGCTTTTGTTGACCTTTCTGGTTTTGGCAGCGGTGACATGCTGCGCGAATATGGAATGAAGATTGTGCGTGCCATAGGCAAGGGTACGGGTATACCGGTAACCATGGGCATTGCTCCTACCAGGACTTTGGCCAAGGTGGCTTCTAAGTATGGCAAACGTTTCAAGGGCTATCATGGCGTATGCCTTATCGATACAGATGACAAACGTATAAAAGCTCTGCAGGGACTTGATGTGGCTGATGTGTGGGGCATAGGACGACGCAGCGTGTCTAAGCTCAACTATTATGGAGTACACACTGCCTACGACCTGGTGCAGCGCAGTGAGAGTTGGGTGCGCAAAATGCTTACCATATCAGGAGTAAGAACCTGGCGCGAACTTCATGGCGAAAGTTGCATAGATATAGAAGAGTTGCCGCAGAAAAAGAGCATATGTACGAGCCGAAGTTTTGCCGATGAAGGCTTGTCTGAACTCGGTCATTTAGAGGAGGCCGTGGCAAACTTTGCTTCGGCATGTTCTCGCAAGCTTAAGCAACAGCACAGCTGTTGTGGTGCCGTTACAGTGTTTGCCTATACAAGCCGTTTCCGTACAGATGTGCCTCGCCGTGCAATAAACCATACGTCAGTGATGACAGTTCCCACAAATGATTTGCGTGAACTCGTGTCAACGGCAGTAGATGCCTTGCGTTCGCAGTGGCCGGCTGATACATGCCGCTTTAAGAAGGCTGGTGTAATAGTGTGGGACATTTGTCCTGACACGGCAGTTCAGACTTATCTTTTTGATAAGGTTGACCGTGCAAAGCAGGCCCGACTTGCTGCCGCAATAGACTGTATAAACCGTAAAAACGGCTATGGCATGGTTAAGATTGCTGTGCAGGGCACAGGCAATGATTGGCATCTCAAGCACGAACACGCCTCACAGAGATATACGACAGACTTGAATGAAATAATAAAGGTGAAGGCATAATTCCCGATTATTCCATGTCTTTTAGGCGTTTGTTGTGTCTTTTACCTTTTTATTATTTACTTCCGTAATTTTTTGTTATTAGTATTTTATCTTATTCCGGCATATATAGAAGACTGATTTTATGATAGATTATTAAAATTTTTTTTCGGGTTAAGATTTCTATTCGTTTTGGTATATACAATCTTCCTGTTTGTTGATTATGTTTTTATTTGAATTACGCATTTTGTAATTTTGCCGCAGAAATGTTTCATAAACAAATTAAATGATATGAAAAAGTTAACTTTTATAGCTGCTTTTGCAATGTCGCTTTTCTGTGTCTTGGGCTCACCGAGTGTTTATGCACAAGAGCAACAGGGCCGTAAACCGGCAATGAGAAAAGTTGTTGACCCTGAAACTTCGGCGCGTGAGCTTACAGACAGGATGAAAGAGGAACTGAAACTTACAGAAAAGCAATATAAAAAGGTTTACAAGCTCAACCTGAAAGAAGCTGAGGCCATGGCCGATGAAAATAAGCCAGAAATGCCTGATGGCATGAATAGGGCCGGTGAAGGTCGCGACGGAATGCGTCCGGGAATGAGACCTGATGGTATGCGCATGGGGCCCGGTGGAGGAATGAGGCCTAGACCAGGTGATGGCACGGATAATGCAGATTTCAGCGAGAAGGCTGAACAGATGAAAAAGCGTGAAGAGAAGATGGACAAGAAGATGAAAAAGATTCTTGATGACGGACAATATGCAAAATGGCAGGATATGATGAAAGAAAGGAGAGAACGGCAAAAACGCGAACTCGACCTTCAGCGGCAGCGTAGGGAATTGGGCCTCCCAGAAAAAGCCTGACTTTATTGCTGCTTGATTATGCTTTCGGCTTTATGTTCAAATTATAGCTTTATTATGACTTTTGTGCAGAGTGCTGCTGAAGTCTTGCAGATGTCTTTTCATAGACAATTTGCTTGATGAGATTTACCCCCAACTGGTTATTGGCTTTCTGCTGTATTGTCATTTTATATTGAGTTGATTGCCGTATAACTTTCACTGGCGTGCGGTTTATGAACTCCGACGATAGAAAATACAAATACGGCTGAAAGTATGAATATACCAATTGTATTAAACAATACATAGCCTGATTACTGATTTGGGTTAAAGTAATTTGTTGATATGGAAACTTAATGCCGATTACGGATTTGTTGGTAGTTGACGTCATACAATTGCTACATTTATATTGGCGTTGTAATTTGATTTTCCTTTTATTTTGGCACGTGAGTGTCGTGTTGGTTTCTTTTTTATTGGCACGTGAGTGTCTTTTAGATTTAGCGATTGCCCTGCCGTGCCATTATGGTGCGGCAGGTTTTCTTTATGTTATTCCCGGTTGGTCATAGATGTTTTTGGCTGTTTTGTTGTTCATTTTTCATTTTAATGTAGGTTTGTCTTGTGGCTGTTCTTTATATGCCATTATCATGCGGGAGAATATTGTGCATCCATATAATTGTGGCATTAATCAAATGTCTTGATATGCCGCAAACTTCCGTTAACTTCTTATAAGTTCTATAAAAACAGCATCTGCCTATAGTCTTTTGTGCCTGAATATTTATGGAGTGTGGCAAATAAATGCTACTTTTGTATCGTCATAATATAAACGTAAAAAGATTATCATTGCTGCATGCCTGTAATAGAGATAATATCATTAAGTCATCCCGGAGTAGAAATATTCGGTAAACTTACCGAAGCACAGCTCCGTAACCGTGTAGAGCCGGGAAAAGGTCTGTTTATTGTTGAGAGTCCAAAGGTTATACGTGTGGCTCTCGATGCCGGATATGAGCCTTTGGCGCTTATGTGCGAGCGTAAGCATATCACAGGCGATGCTGCCGATATAGTGGAGCGTATAGGTGATGTGCCGATATACACCGGTGAGCGTGATGTCTTGTCTGGACTTACCGGGTATACACTTACGCGTGGCGTGCTGTGTGCCATGCGTCGTCCTGTCATGCCTTCAGTCAGTGATGTTTGCCGTGATGCAAGCCGGGTTGTAGTCATTCATGGTGTTGTCGACACAACCAACATTGGTGCTATCTTTCGTTCCGCTGCAGCTTTGGGCATTGATGCCGTGCTGATAACACCCGATTCGTGCGATCCTCTTAACCGTCGTGCTGTCAGGGTGTCTATGGGTTCGGTTTTTCTTGTTCCGTGGACATGGTGCGACGATCCGTTTGGCGAGTTGTCACGCCTTGGCTTCCGCACGGCGGCAATGGCTCTTACCGACCGTTCTGTGCCTCTTGATTATAAACCGCTGAAAGACGAGTCGCGTCTTGCGCTCATTATGGGTACCGAGGGCGACGGACTTCCTGCT
>NZ_HF986840.1:74777-91736 GCF_000431195.1 Prevotella sp. CAG:255
CCGGCGCCAGCCGTAGCTTTTTGGGAACTTAGACCGCAGCATCAGCAAGGCTGATTTTTCATGCCTGACTTTTGACTCTTCTGCTCGCTCTTGCTCTGTGCGGCAGTTTTTAGGATTAATGCCGGAAGTGTTGCGGTCGAGTAGCTTGTGGCTTTGCAGGCGCAATACAGCAAATAAACATAAAAAACTAACTGTAAGATGAAACCTGAAATTGTGGTGATGAACTTCACTCATGTATATGAGCAGGAGCGTTTTCTGTCAAATAGTCATTTCCGCTGGATTGACTGTACCGACCTTAATGGCACCGACTGTTACTGTGATGCTGAAGCAGCCGATGCGCTCAGACGTAGGATGAAGCCTTACAGTCCACACGGACTGCATTTTATCGATTCTGGCAATTATCATTACGTCAGCAAGTTTTGGACCGATAAAATAATCGAACCGTTCTCAATGGTAGTATTCGACCATCATCCCGACATGCAGCCGTCTTTATTCGATGAGATGCTTTCGTGTGGCTCTTGGGTTAAGATCATGCTCGACACTAATAAGTTCTTGCGCAAGGTGCTTATCGTTGGGGCTGCCGACAGACTTATCCGGGCTGTTCCTGATGAGTATCGCGACCGGGTAAAGTTTTATGGTGAGTCTTCTTTAGAGCATGCTGAGGCATGGAGAAAGTTCTCAGCTGAACATGTCGACGAACCTGTGTATATTTCAGTAGACAAGGATGTGCTTAATACTGACTCTGCCGTTACCAACTGGGATCAGGGCTCTTTGTCGCTTGTATCACTTGAGAGTTTGCTTTCAATAATACTCCGAAACGAGAACGTCATAGGCATAGATGTTTGTGGAGAATGTACCCCTTCGCTCGACCTGTTTGACGAACAGCGCAGCATTAGTATTGACGGCAAGGCCAATCACGAACTTTTGTCTCTTTATTGCAGACTTGCTTCTGCCCGTTGATGGCCCTGCCGTCTGTCTTTATCTTTGCGTTGACTTTATGCAATGCCGAGCAGTTCTATCTCAAATATCAATGTTGAGCCGCCCGGTATTCCCGGTTGTGAGAATTTTCCGTAACCCAGTTCTGCCGGTATATAAATTTCCCATTTGTCGCCTACGCACATGTATTGCATGGCAATAATCCATCCTTCAATGAGGTCACTCAGTCTGAAAGCCACAGGAGTTCCGCCAACGCTCGAGTCGAATGTTTTGCCGTCAATGGTGCGTCCTGTATAGTGTGCCGTTACAATGCTTCGTGGAGTAGGGTGTACGCCGTTGTTGTTTCCAGCCGAAAGCACTTTGTAATAAACGCCTTTCGGCAGAGCCATTACGCCGTCTTCGCCGGCTTTTGCCTCAAGCCATTCGCGGTTAGCCTTGATATATTCTTTCTTTCCCATTCTGTTTTTCTTTGTTTATATAATTTTTTCCGGCTGTAAATATAGCTGTTTTTTTGATTATTCTGTGCCTTTTATATTGCAAACATTTGTCTGCTGCTCATGTTTTGGGCAGACTGGACATTTCGTGCCTGATATATATAGGATTCGGCTCGGCATTGCAGATTCAAAAAATGTTTTTTTTGTTTTGCATTGCTCTCGCCTTTCACTATATTTGCAAAAGAATCAATACACAAAGACAATATGGGAAATAAGGTTTATACATATAAGCATCCTCATCCGTCAGTTACGGTTGACTGTGTCATTTTCGGATTCGATGGCTCCAGTCTCCAGGTGTTGCTCATCGAGCGTGGTGCTGAGCCGTTTAAAGGCTGTTGGGCATTTCCCGGCGGATTTCTCAATATGGATGAGTCGGCAGCCGAGGGTGCCATGCGCGAACTTGAAGAAGAAACAGGACTGACCGGGGCTTATATGGAGCAGTTTCATACATATAGTGCCCCTGACCGCGATCCGCGTGAGCGTGTAATAACAATAGCACATTATGCTCTTGTACGCACAAGCGAGGTGCGTCCCGGCGACGATGCCTCAAGGGCGCGGTGGTTTTCGCTCAACGAGGTGCCGCCTTTGGCCTTCGATCATGCACGTATATTGAAAGATGCCCTTACACGTTTGCGTGAGCGCATCCATTTTCATCCCGTAGCCTTCGGCCTTCTGCCAAAAGAGTTTACCATGAAGGAGTTGCGCAGCCTTTATGAAGCAGTATTTTGTGTTAGCTTTGATCATCGGAGCTTTGGTGGCAGAATGTTGCGTACAGGCCTTCTTGTTAAGGTTGCGCCTGCATCAGGTCATAAAAGTTCTGTCTATCGCTTTGACACTGAAAAGTATGAGGAACTCAGGCGTAACGGCATATTTCCGGAGTTTTAGCTGTCGGCAGAGTTTTGCTTGTTATTATCAGATAATAGTTGTTTCGATATGAAGAATTTATTGTTGAGTGCAGCCATTGGCGACATTGCCGGCAGTGCTTATGAGAGCAGATATAATAGTACGAAGAACTATGATGCCGTTGAGATGTTTGCCTCTCACGCCCGTTTTACCGACGACACAGTATGTACTTTTGCTTGTGCCGAAGCCTTGTTGAACAATCTCGACATGGCCGATAATCTGTGGAAGCGTACCAACGGGCATCCGCATGCAGGCTACGGCTACAGGTTCAGGCTTTGGATGGCTTCATCTGTCCATAATCCTTATGGCAGCTACGGCAACGGCAGCGCTATGAGATGCAGTGCTGCCGGATGGCTTGCCGGAACAGAAGAAGAGTGTGTAGATATGGCACGTCTTACGGCTATGCCCACTCACAATCATCCTGAAGGTATAAAGGGGGCTATGGCAACGGCCCTGGCTGTGTATCATCTCAAGTCGGGCCGCGACAAGGCGTATGTCAGGTCTTATGTTCTCGAACATTTCTATCCAGACTGGGCATTAAACTGTTATGCTGATATCCATGATGACTACGTAAACGACACCACCTGTCAGGGCACGGTGCCGGCAGCTCTTATTTGTTTTCTTGAGTCGAAAGATTATGTCGACTGCATCAAGCTTGCCATTTCTCTCGGCGGCGATGCCGACACTCTTGCTGCCATTGCCGGGCCTATGGCTTATGCCTTCTACAGGTCTATGCCTGACAACTTGCAGGATGAGGCTTTGTCTATGCTTCCTGAATGGATGCGCCGGGTCAACAGCGATTTCGATGCGGCTGTCTCTTTATAGCCGCGTCTTGTCCGTGCCGTTCAGGTCTTTATGCCTTCGCGTGCGTGCCTGTCAGTTTGTGATTCTGGTCTTTTCTGCCACGATGTCTGCCATCTGTTTATGGTTGGCTGCGTTGTTGGCTGCTATGACGCCGCCCTTTTGCGTCAGTTTTACAGGCGATCCGTCTGTGGCTGTTATTGTGCCTCCGGCTTCAGTCACAATTAGTGAGGCTGCAGCATAGTCCCATGGGCTGAGCAGATATTCAAAGTAGAGTTCGCAGCGGCCCATTGCCAGATAGCACAGTTCCGGGGCGCAAGCGCCGAAGCGCCTTATGTCGTTGCAGCGGCCGAAGGCTTCAACTATAATGTCAGAGCACATTTGTGCATACTCTTTGTGGTAGACGGGCAGGGCTGTGCATAGCAGCGAGTTCTCAAACGGGCGGTCTGACACGTGTATCTGTCGTCCGTTCAGAAAAGCCCCTTTGCCTTGCTCGGCATAAAACATTTCTCCTGTCATCGGTATATACACCACGCCCATAGCCATGTCTTCATTGTGCTTCAGTCCTACGCATATTGCGCATTGCGCTATGCCGCGGCTATAGTTTGCCGTGCCGTCAATTGGGTCTATTATCCATGTGTATTCGTGCGATGTGTCCCACATGTCTTCTTCTTCACACAGAAATCCGCTGTCAGGCATCAGTTCTTTCAGTCTGCCGCACAGGAAGTCCTGCACAGCCACATCTGATGATGTCACGATGTTGGCAAATCCTTCTTTTTCTGATATTTCGAAGGCATCGGTCTGCATCAGTCCCGCAGCCTCCTTAACTATGTCTATAATTTGCTGTAACGATGGAGTGTTCATATTCTGTTCTGTTAATATGTTGTTGATTCCGGCTTCAGCCGTTCAACTTGCAAAATTATTAAATTTACGCTCATTTGTCGTCATATTTTCATATTTTATACTTTTTTCTTGTTTGATTATAATGACCTGTAGCTGTTTCTTTTTTCTTGCTCTGATGTATAGGCTTTTCTGTTACTTTATTCTTTTGTTTTAGACCTTATTATTATTGTCATAACAGGTTCATGGGCAAAGTATAAAAAGTCAACGTTATTTTCTTGAATTCCTTTTAAACCCAAATCTGTTATTATGATTCGGTCTGTATTTTTGCTTTATATTGAGCGGCTTTTTGTTGGATTTTTGCAGGCATAGCGGGCCATGTCAAGAAAAAGCGAACAAAAAGACGCCAATAGAAACAAAAGGCGGGCTGAAAGCATGAATACATAAAATTGATAAAGTTATATGCGGTCTGATAACCGATTGGGGTAAATCTTGCGAAATAGTTTCTCTTAATCCTATATAGTGTTCTAATATTTGCATCTCATCTTCCGTTTAGGTAGGCAGAAAATATCTTTACATTAACCCTTTCAGCTGATATCTGAAAGTGAAATGTTTTAATATTAATAAATTGAAATATATGTCTATATGGCTTAATTTATAAAGCGAAATGATATTTAATTGTAATAATTCATTGCGGTTTGTTTTATTTTGTCTATATTTGACAAATATAATCATATAAATTCTTATAAAATAATTTAACTATGAAAAAAACTTTACTTTTATTTTGCTTAGGACTGTCTATGCAGAGTCTGACAGCTTCAGCGTCTTATTCGTTCGACAAAAGTGTCAATCATGTATCTGCTGTTGCCGACGGGACACAATGGACAGATTTCGCTGCTTCAAGTTTTGAAGGTGGCGAGGGTACGGCTGAATCGCCTTATCTGATAAAAACTCCGGAGCAGCTTGCTAAACTGGCTAAAGATGTTTACGACGGTACTTCTGTATACGAAAATACATATTTCAAACTGGTTGCTGATATTGATTTGGCAGGTCACGACTGGTTCCCTATCGGATACAACTGTTCTGTTGGTGAGGAAAATGTAAGAGTTGCTTTCAGCGGAAAAGTAGACGGCGACGGCCATAAAATTACTAATCTGACCATTCCTGGTTTGACTGACTATAAGTCAATGGGTATGTTTGGATGCACTGATCCGGGCTTTGAGTTGAGAAACCTGATAATTGAGAGCGGTTCGATTACGGGCGATATGGTTGTTGGTCCGTTTGTAGGCTCAAACAGCGGTATCATTGAGAATTGTGTCAACAAGGTTGACATATCATGTGTTTACTATTATGCCGGCGGTATCGTTGGTTCTAATTACAGAGAAGGCGTCATCAGACAGTGCGTTAATTATGGAGATATTACAGCCGGAAGCGAAGGCGGAAATGGTATGTCAGCAGGAGGTGTTGCCGGTACATGCTACAGCCTGATTGAAGAATGTGCAAACTTCGGTGATGTTAAAGCTATGACAAATGGTGCAGGCGGCGTTATCGGACTGCTTGAGGGTGGCGTTATACGCAACTGTATTAATACCGGTAAAGTGAGTGGTCCGGAGCGTCTCGGCGGTATCATTGGTGATGCTTTAGGCCGTGGCGACAACTGTGAATTATACAACTGCTATAATGTCGGTGCAATAGATGGCAACTCTACTTTAGGCGGTATCATGGGTCTTGCCATGTTCCAGAATTTCAACACGCTTAAGATGCACGACATGTATTTCAGCTCTGATGTGTTTGCCGGTTCTTCATGCGGTGAAGTTACCGATATCTTTGGTGCTTTCGAAATAACAAATGCTCCTGTCATGACTTCAGATCAGATGAAGGCTGAAGATTTTGTTACTACGCTCAACAACGGTAGCGGCAGCGAAGATAAGATATGGGCTGCTGATACAAAGAACATAAACAACGGTTTCCCGATTTTGAGCTTCATGGAGTCTATCGGCACCGGAATTGCAAGCCAGATGTTTAATGACAATATCAATGTCTATGCTGCAGACAACAGAATTGTTGTTGAGGGTGCAGACGGAGAGATGATGCAGGTATACACCGTTGGCGGACAGATGGTTTATAGCGGCAATGCATCTGACATAAGCTCTGAGCCGGGTCTGTTTATTGTTCGCATCAACAATAATTCATATAAAGTGCTTGTTAAATAAAGCGCAGTGATAATATTGTAAACCAAGTATGCGGCCGGATGGCCGGTTTAGGATTAAACATATAGCAGCAGAACACGGAACCAATAAAAACTGTTCCGTGTTCTGTTTTTTTGTTAGGTCGTTTATTAATCTGACATCCGATTTATGATGTCTAAAAGATTAAGGTTCAACCATCTTTCGTCATTGCTTTCGCTAAACGTCATAGTCAACACCGTCATTACTGCAGCCGTATAGACACCTAATGCCAGGATTTTGTGTCTTCTGATAAAGAGAATCAATTCTTCAGTAAAATCTTTCATATAATATGGGTTAAATACGCAGCAAATATAGTCTGTTTTGTTCATATTGCCAAATCCTCTTTTGTCGTGTCGCTGTCCGATGCTGTTCGGCGTAAAGGCATTTCAGGCGTTTTCAAAGAGCTTAAAGCCTTATTTTTTACTTTGTTTTAAATAGGCATTGATTATCTGATAGTTACGTCGCTAGCTGTTATGTTGCGGCGTAACTTATATGCCGTCATTATTTTTATGACTTATTAACTCTTTCTTTTCTTCTTTTGACTGTATAGGCCGGTTTTTGTTGCCTGCATTTTTTGCGCATTATTATTTAACTGCTCGCGCCATATCCCGACGCATCAGTTTCGCCATTAAAACTCATTTGTTTGTGCCTAAAAACTCAGTCACTTTTGCATCAAAAGTGGCCGAGTTACGACTCAAAAACAATAGGTTAATGATTTGAAACCTATGCGTATTGTTTTGCTTACGGTCTGTGCTAAATTAATCTTCATTTCTCTTGTTTGTTAACGAAAAGTATATGTTCTTGTTTCAATTTTTTTTGTGTGTTAAAATGATTGAGAAAGGTGGATGATTTGATATGCTGGGGGGGTGGTAGATTTATACTTTTCTTAGGTATATTCCAATCTTAGCATGCATGAAAATGATGTGTGATTTTATTATAAAAACATTTTATCTTATTATGTTTTTACGAAAAAAATGAATAAATTTGCATTGCAAGAGAGGCAAGACTTAGTCCATTATAAACGACTGTACAATAGCTATTTCTCAAAATGAATCTTATTATGAGAGAAAATGAGTCTTTTAATGATATAGGACGTTCCTATTATTAGTCGTTTGAAGAATTCAATATAAGAAGCTATTGTAGAATATATTTATGAATAGTAATTATGACACAAATAAAATCAAAAGAAAGAGTCTCTGAAAGAGGAGAAGTCTTTACGGCTGAAAGAGAAGTTAATGCTATGCTTGATTTGGTTAATAACGAATGTTTGAGACCTGATTCTAGGTTTCTTGAGCCTGCTTGTGGAGATGGAAACTTTCTTTCCGCCATTTTAAAAAGAAAACTTTCAGAAATAAATAGAAAATATAAAAAATGTATCCGAGATTATGAAAAACAATCTATTGTAGCGGTAAGTAGCCTTTATGGTATCGATATTATGTATGATAATGTTGAGACATGTAGAGAAAGGCTTTATAAAATATGGAATGAAGAATATACTGCTGTATGCAAAGATGATTCTTCTGATGATACAAGAGAGGCTGTTAGATTTATAATACAAAAAAATATTATTACAGGTAATGCGCTTACATTAATGTGTGTAGATGAAAATTGTAATGATACGAATGAGCCTATTGTTTTTTCGGAATGGACACTTATTGGCGAATCTAAAATGCAGCGCTCGGATTATACTATGGCTGATTTGTTGTTATATAATGATACAACAAGCAATGAAGGAAACCTTTTTGCTCTTACAGAAGAGCAGCAAGAAAAGGAAGGCGTGTTTTTAAGGCGTTATATCACTCACTATAAAAAAGTTCAGCAGTATGGAGGTTAGTTTATTTCAGAAGATTTATAATCCTGATGTATTGTCATGCATTGCTAATTTAAGTAATGATGAGGTTTTCACACCACCGGAAGTTGCTAATGAAATTATAGACTTGTTGCCGCAAGAACTTTTTGAAAGTCTAGATACAACATTTTTAGATCCTTGTTGTAAAAGCGGTGTATTTCTTAGAGAAATTGCAAAACGTTTAATTGAAGGTTTGAAATATAAAATACCAGACCTTAATAAGAGGATTGAACATATATTTTCAAGACAACTTTATGGAATCGCTATAACTGAGTTGACAAGTTTGCTTTCTCGTCGTAGTGTTTATTGCAGTAAATTTCCCAGCAGTGAATTTTCTGTGTACAAGTTTCCTGATGACAAACCGCAGGGCAATATAATTTTCCAACGCATTAAACATACATGGAAAAATGGAAAATGTATCTATTGCGGGGCTGCTCAGTCTGAATATGATAGAGATACACAATTGGAAACGCACGCATATCAATTTATTCACAATTTAGATTTAGAAAGAATTTTCAATATGAGATTTGATGTTATTATAGGCAATCCGCCATATCAATTAAGTGATGGGGGAGGCAATGGCGCAAGCGCAAGACCTATTTATCAATTATTTGTTGAACAAGCAAAAAAATTAAATCCTAGATATTTATCAATGATAATTCCTGCAAGGTGGTTTACTGGTGGTAAGGGGTTAGATAAATTTAGATATGATATGTTGCATGATTGTAGGTTAAGAGTTCTTCATGACTTCCCTGAAGCAACAGACTGTTTTTCAGGAGTGCAAATTAAAGGAGGTGTAACATTCTTTCTATGGGATAGGGATTATTCTGGTGATTGTGCCGTTTATACACATAAAGATAGTCGTATATTTGGACCAGTTAATCGTCCTTTGTTAGAAAATGGCTGTGATACATTTATTCGGTATAATGAAGCTGTTGAAATTCTTCATAAAGTTATGATAAAAAAGGAAAAATCAATGGAATCATTGATCAGCACAAGATTACCCTTTGGAATACCTAATACAGAAAAAGGTAAAAAAAATAAGACTTTAGACACTGATTTGGCTATTTTTGTTAGTGGGAATGATAGAGATGTTCGTGGAACAAAAGCTTTTATACCATTGGAAAAAGTAACAAAGGGTAAAGAGATGATACCTTGGCATAAAGTATATATAGCTAAAGCTGGTAGTGGAAGTGATACTTTTCCTCATCCAATACTTCCTAAGCCTTTTTATGGAGCACCGAATACTGTATGTAATGAAAGCTATTTAGTAATAGGACAATTTAAAGATGAAAATGAATGTAATAATGTTATGTCTTATATTGCAACAAAATTCTTTAGATTTCTTGTTTTATTAAAAAAGAACTCGCAAAATGCGCCTAAAGGTGTATATCAATTTGTTCCACAACAAGATTTTTCAGTATCTTGGACAGATGAAAAATTGTATAAGAAATACAATTTGACAAAAGAGGAGATTGAGTTTATAGAATCGATGATTAAACCGATGGAATAAATGGTACAATTATTTTTCCCGCAACGTCCATGCGTAACGCCAACGATTTATGCTTATAAACTGATAGGCGTAACAACCCATATAGGTTATCTGAAGATTGGTTATACTGACCGCACAGCTAAAGAACGTATTGAAGAACAACTTCATACAAGTAAAGTTTGCTATGAGATAGTGTTAGTTGAGTCAGCCATGACATCAAATGGAACATGTTTTACAGATAAGGATATTCATAGAATTCTTGAGAAAAGAGGATTTAAACGACTTAATCCAAATGATAAGACTGATGAATGGTTTAAATGTGATGTAGCAGATGTAAAAAGTGCAATTGTGGCATTACGTACAGGCACACAGAATATTGAAAATAGAACACAGACTTTTTCTATGCGTCCTGAACAAGAACGCGCAGTAACATTAACTCAAGCATATTTTAAGCGATCAATAAAAGATGATCCGACAAGAGTTCCAAAATTTCTGTGGAATGCTAAAATGAGGTTTGGTAAAACTTTTGCCAGTTATCAGTTGGCTAAAAAGATGGGACTTACACGCATTCTTGTTTTAACTTTTAAACCAGCTGTAGAGTCGGCATGGAGAGAGGATTTGATGTCTCATGTTGATTTTGAAGGATGGCAATATGTGTCAAACAAAGATGCAAAGGATAATAATATAAATATAGATCAAGAATTTGAATTGGCAGATAAGTCAAGGCCCATTGTTGTCTTTGGCTCATTCCAAGATTTACTTGGTACGAATGACAATGGTGGTATAAAGACAAAAAATGAGTTTATACATGTTACCAATTGGGATATTGTTATCTTTGATGAATATCATTTTGGAGCATGGAGAGAAAGAGCGAAAGATTTGTTCGAGAAGGAAAATGAAGAAGATGATGTGAACTTTGATGTAGAGAAATATCAGAAAGACGAAGCTAATAATGCTATAAATGAAACATGGCTTCCTATTTCAACAAAATATTATCTTTTTTTATCAGGAACGCCATTCCGTGCACTTAATACAGGGGAGTTTATTGAAGAACAGATTTTCAACTGGACATATTCAGATGAACAGAAGGCAAAGGCGGAATGGAAAGGTAATGGAAATCCTTATTTGTCTTTGCCAAGAATGGTTATGCTTACATATAAAATGCCAGAGGAGATTCAGGAAGTTGCAAAACAAGGAGAGTTTGACGAATTCGATCTAAATGTGTTTTTCTCCACTGAAGGAAAAGGTGAAAATGCAAAATTTAAGTATGAAGCTGAGGTACAAAAGTGGCTTAATCTTATTCGTGGTTCATATCTTCCGGCAAGTATTGACGATTTGAAATTGGGGCATGATAAAAGACCACCTATGCCATTTAGTGATGTTAGATTATTAAATGTGTTGTCACATACTTTGTGGTTTTTACCGAATGTCGCTTCATGTTATGCAATGGCAAATCTTTTAGCACAGAAACAAAATTCATTTTATCATGATTATAAAGTAGTAGTATGTGCTGGCACACATGCAGGTGTTGGTTTAGAAGCATTACTTCCGTTGCAGGCTGCAATGGACGACCCTTTGAAGACAAAGACCATAACACTTACTTGTGGTAAACTTACTACAGGTGTGACAGTAAAGCCATGGAGTGGTATATTAATGCTTCGTAATCTAAAGAGTCCTGAAACATATTTTCAGGCAGCGTTCCGTGTACAAAGCCCTTGGGAGGTAAAAAATGAGGATGGAGAAAAAACGATTATGAAGGATGAATGTTATGTTTTTGATTTTGCACTTGATAGGGCTTTGCGTCAGATTTCTGATTATAGTTGTAGTTTAGATATAAACGAGTCTAATCCAGAAAAAAAAGTAGGAGATTTTATAAAGTTCCTTCCTGTGCTTGCATATGACGGCAGTAGCATGAAAGAAGTTAATGCTCAAGACATTCTTGATATTGCTTTATCTGGCACTTCAGCAACTCTTCTTGCGAAGAGATGGGAATCTGCGTTACTTGTAAATGTTGATAATGATACCTTAAAAAGACTTCTTGATAGTCCGGAAGCTATGAAAGCTTTAATGAGTATTGAAGGCTTCAGAAATCTTAATAATGATTTAACAACAATTATCAACAAATCAGAATCTATAAAGAAAGCCAAAAAAGAAAATGAAAACCTTACTTCTAATGAGAAAAAAGAAATTTCGGAAGAAGAAAGGGAGATGAAAAGTAAACGCAAACAGATACAGGAAAAATTGATAAAGTTTGCTACTCGTATACCAGTTTTTATGTATCTGACAGATTATCGTGAACGTTGTTTGAAAGATGTTATAACGCAACTTGAGCCAGGGCTATTTAAAAAAGTAACAGGACTTGATGTTGAAGACTTTAATATGCTATGCACTCTTGGTGTCTTTAATGCTCCACTTATGAACGATGCTATCTTCAAGTTTAAGCGTTATGAGGATGCCAGTCTTGTATATACAGGTATAAATAAACACCAAAATGATGAAGTTGGTGGATGGGATACAACAATAAGGAAGTCGGAATATGAACGGTTGTTCTACAAACAACAAACCTCGATTACAGATGTAAATATTCATGATTATTTTAAGGATTCACCTAGTGAAAATACTCATATTAAGCAAAATAATGATATCTCAAACAAAGCTATTTCAGCAAATAGGCAAGTTGTAAAGGTGACAGCTTCCTCACGACTAGTACAAACTGATATTCGGACAATGCAATCGTCTGTTGATGCAGATGTAAATATAGATTTAGGAAATATTATTTCAAATATATCATTAGGGACTATTGTTGTACATAGGAAGTTTGGTAAGGGAGAAGTTGTAAAGTTTGACAGAAATGCAAAGTTTGTTTATGTTAAATTTGCTCTTGGAGAAAAGAAATTTGTATTTCCTGATGCTTTTATAATGGGATTCTTAAATGTCGAATAATTTTGCAGATAAGATTATATGAAGTCAAAAGTAATAGACTTTTTTAAGAGTATAGGAGATTTTCCATTTATGTGGTTATGCTCAATAACACTTATAGCGTCTTTTTTTATTTTTGAAGATTGGTGGGTAAATAGGATTAATATAATATGGGTATATCCTATTGCATCACACATAAAAGATGGAGCGTCGTGGTTAAGTATCATTTATTTGTTTATAATTGTAATATATTATTTTTGTGATGCGAGGAAATCAGAAACGATAAATAAAAATAGATGTACAGTGGTTCTAATTTGTACATTTATATATGTACTTTGTCGGTATTCAGATAATTGGAATTATACATTGTTTTTTTATAATCCTTATTTTGCTTGTAGTGATTTAGTTGTTTATCTTTCTTTGATATGTGAAATTGTTCAGTGTGTTTTTATTGTATGCAGGAATAAATCTAAAGAAAATGTTTTGCCTGAATTGGAAATAGAAAAAACACATGGAGTAGCTGATACTTATAATCGTCATTGTTTATGTGAATCTACATATAATACATTAAGAACAAGTTTTTATGAAGAAAGTAGTTTTACTCTATCCATAACAGGTACATGGGGAAGCGGTAAAACAACTTTTATAACAAAACTTAAAGATATGTATGATAAGGATAATACTGTAAAAAGCGTTATTAATTTTGAACCATGGAAAAATGATACCTCAGAATCTATTATTAGATGCTTTTTTACATTGTTGCGCAATGAATTGAGAATTTATATTCCGAATATATCATCCACTTTTGATGAATATATCGAATTATTATTGGATAAAGAAACTGAAAGACTATTTAAAACTATATGTAGATTTTTTTATTATTTATCTCATAGAAAGAGCAATCCATACGATCTGATATGTAATAAATTAGCAAAAACAAAACACAAAACTGTAATTTTTATTGATGATATAGATAGATTAAATGTTGAAGAAATAAAGGAAGTTTTACGTCTAATTAGAAATACTGCAAATTTTCCTTTTGTTCAGTTTATCGTTGCTTACGATAAAAGATATGTTTGTTCTGCATTAAGTAATTGTGGAATAAGTAATTCGGATTTATATTTGGAAAAGTTTTTTAATGTTGATATTGCTTTACCCAAAAGTGAAAATCGAATAATTTGTGAAGAATTATATACGAGATTTAAGAAAACTATTGCTGAGATATGGAATATTAAACAAGATGATTTAAGAATTAAGAATATTATATATTATGCGCCAGAGAGACCTACAAATAGTATAATTGAAAATTATTTAGCGCCGCAAATATTAAATACAATTAGAGATGTTATACGTTTTCATAATTCATTTTATATTTTAGCTAAGGCATATAAAAATGAAAAAAATGAAAATGAAATAGAGTTTCAAAATTTGTTTTTTCTTGAATTATTAAGGTATAGATATGATAATGTTTATACAATCTTAGCTAATAACCCATTTGGATTATTATTGTTGCAAAATAATATATTTGCTTTAAAAAAAGATTATATTGAAACTATTAATAAACTTTTTAGTTATAAAAAATTAGATATTGATATAATAAAAAATATTTTGATATATCTATTTAAACCAAATGATAATAAAATTAATGGAGTTTATAACTTAAGAAGTTATAATAAATATTTTATGTATAGACTTGATGATAAAATTTTAACAATAAGTGAACTATTGGCATTAGCAGATAAAAAAGAGGATGATGCAATAAAGATGGCTGAAGATTTATATAAAAAGAAATATCTCTTAGAATTTGAAAATCAACTTAATGAGATTTTAATACTCTTTTTTTCACCAAATGAGAATCCTATAAATAAATCCAATTTGATTGATTGTACTAAAATATATAGTTTATTATCGAAAATTGTAAAGTCTAATATAAAAGAAATAAGAAGGCAAGCTTCTAATGCAATGATTGAATCATTGAAGATTTTTAATTTTGCAGATAAAGAACAACTTAGTTTGCTATTAAATATATTTAATTTAGTTGATTTTAATTATTTTGGACATCTACAATCTCGTATTGTGAATTTTTTATTGCGAACAATTTTAATAAAAAAAGAATTGTCAAATAAATTTGGACATGAGATAGGAGATAATGAATATCGTCTTGTGTATAATTTTTTAATGAATACAACTCATCCTGAGTTAATAAGCAGCGGTATATGTTCTTTTATTGAGGATGTTAATATTGGCGCAATTGATAATGCAAAAATCTTGATTGAAACTTCTGTGCTTTCAGACATTCTGTTGAAATATTTTGAAAATGAACAAGATAAATTGTCAGATAGAGGATTCTCACTATTTTATAATTGTATAGAGAAGATAGAGCCATTTACAATGCGTGTTCATTTGAAAAAAGAAGCATTGAATATAATGAAAAGTGTAGTTATTAATAATCCGACAAGATATTTCAAAAAGTTTATTCGTACAGGATTAAGCACGAACTCTGAGATTAATACTGTTTCTCCAGAACCATTTTATGCAGATATATTTTGTGGTATTGATGAGTTTGAGAAATTTTTGAAAAATTGTGATATCAGGTCAGAATATGTGGTACGTGTAAATAATTTTTGGGAACTATATAAAAATAATGGATATAATCCAATAAGGTTTTCAAATCAAGGAGATGTGAAAGAAAAAATAAATAATAGTTTTAAAACCGAAATAGCTCTTTTGAACCAGTTAAAAGAGATTATGAAATATTTAGAAGTAAATGGGCATCTGACAAACGAATTAAAAAGTTTATTGGAAAGAAATACCTTACAAATTGAATTGAAAGATAAAATATATGAAAAGTTAAATAGAATATAATTGTTGAAATTAAATACAGTAAAGTCTGATTTTAGTTATCGTTACAGTTTTTTGTTCAATTATAGTAATAGAAAATAAATGGAAGCATTAAAACAGATATTGAAATCATATTTCGGATATGACAGTTTCAGACCGATGCAGGAAGAGATAATAAAGAATGTGATACAAAAGAAAGATTCTTTAGTGCTTATGCCTACAGGCGGCGGAAAGTCGATATGCTTCCAACTGCCGGCGCTGATGCTCGAAGGTACGGCTGTGGTTATATCGCCTCTGATATCACTGATGAAAGACCAGGTGGAGGCACTGCGTGCAAACGGCATAATGGCAGCAACACTGAACAGCGGTAACGATGAGGCAACAGACAGAGTGATACGCGAACAATGCAGACAGGGAAAGATAAAACTGCTGTATATTTCGCCTGAACGCTTTATGACAGAAATAGTATGGATAGGACAGATGATGAAGGTGTCGCTGTTCGCAATAGACGAAGCTCACTGCATATCACAATGGGGACACGACTTCAGGCCTGAATATGTACATCTTGGCGTGTTGCATGAACGCTTTGCCGATGTACCTATAATAGCATTGACTGCTACTGCCGACAAAACGACAAAGGCAGACATAATAGACAAACTGAACCTACGCGATCCACAAATATTTGTAAGTTCGTTCGACCGCCCTAATCTTAGTCTTGATGTAAGGCGCGGATACTCGGCAAAGGAGAAGCTGAACACCATATTGGACATAATAGACAGGCATCCTTATGAGAGCGGGATAATATACTGTCTGTCGCGTAAGGAGACAGAACGTCTTGCAGGGAAGCTGAAGCGTGAGGGCGTTGCCGCCGGAGCATATCATGCCGGACTGGAGATGGAAGAGCGCAGCAGAATACAAGAGGACTTTATAAAAGACAAGATAGACGTAGTGGTGGCAACGGTGGCTTTCGGCATGGGCATAGACAAGAGCAACGTGAGGTATGTGATACACTATAACCTGCCTAAGAGCATAGAGAGCTTTTATCAGGAAATAGGACGCGGAGGACGCGACGGACTGCCCACGGAGACGGTGCTGTTTTATAACATAGGCGACCTTGTAACCCTGCGCAGCTTTGCCGACGAGAGTGGACAGAGCGAGCTTAACAACGAGAAACTGAACAGAATGCAGGAGTATGCCGAAGCACAGGTGTGCCGAAGGCGCATACTGTTAAACTATTTTGGTGAGGTGAGCGAACACGACTGCGGCAACTGTGATGTATGCAACAATCCTCCGCAGCATTTTGACGGCACGATGATAGTAAAGAAAGCACTGTCGGCAATAATGCGCACAAAAGAGCGTATAGGCTTTACTACGACGATAGACATTCTGCGCGGTACGATGTCTGCCGACGTGGCGGCAAACAGATATGATCTGCTTAAGACTTTTGGAGTGGGGCACGACGTTCCGGCACGCGACTGGCGCGACTATCTGTTGCAGATGCTGCAGATGGGCTTTATAGAGATAGCATATACCGAAGACAAGCATCTGAAGGTTACGATGCTGGGACGTGAAGCATTGTTTGGCGACAAAAAAGTGGAGCTTGCGATGATTAGGAGAGAGGACAGACGGAAGAATAAAATCAAGCAGGCGCAGCAG
>NZ_HF986840.1:91761-107930 GCF_000431195.1 Prevotella sp. CAG:255
CGCAGCAGGAATTGCCCATGCAGTATAGTAATGGCGATAAGACGGAAGACCCGGCCCTGTTCAGTGTGCTGCGTAAGCTGAGGCAGAATATTGCAGAAGAAAACAACTGGCCGGCGTATGTGGTTATGTCTGACAAGACACTGCACGCCCTTGCCAAAGAAAAACCCACAACGCTGAATGCCTTCAGCAACATATATGGCATAGGCGAATATAAACTGAATACCTACGGCAAGAGATTTGTGGATGTGATAAAAGGATATGTCAATTCGTAAATCATTTATTTCAATTTAATTATAAATTTTATCACCTGTTTATATGTGCTTGGTAAAGCTAGAGATGTGATTATATAAGACAAACTTTTATTCTAATAATATTTTATGTGTATTTTTCTATATATAGAATATGTATATAAAATTGAAAAAAAATTATATTATACACTTGTATTAAAAATATTTTATATATTTTTGTCACATTATTTTTGAAAACAATAATTATACACTAACAACATAAAAACATTTGTAATTATGAAAAGGTTTTGTATTGAGTGTGGACATGAGATTGATGAAGGAAGAACAACATGTCCAAATTGTGGTTGTCCTGTTTATGATACTGCTAAGAATGACAGTAATGATGAGGAACATTATGAGGATAATGACGAGCCTTGGTATAATACGGACTTGTTCAGCGGAGTTGTAACTCCTTTGATGAGAAATTTTGACAATGGAAAATCCTTTCGGATTATAGCAGAAACAGCGATATCGTTATTGTCATTAGCTTCTATCGTAGCAGCACCTCTGACTGCATATTATATATATAAGAATAAAATTATGTATGGATGTGATACAGAGGATAAAATATTGATAATGATTGCTGTAATTATTCTGTTGTTAATGAGCTTATTTAGCTATAGCTATTGGGTTAAACGTATATCATTTATTAAACTTATTTTTGATCCAAAAGACGAATATGTTGTAATTCCTATTGGAACATATTTATTTCAATGGGTAGGTGAATGGATTGCATTATTATCATGTGTCGTTGCTTGTATTATCTTTATTTTATATTTTATTTCATTTGATTCAGAATCATTGACTCTTGGGTGGAATTATGGTTGCTACTGCATAGCTACAGGTTTCGTGTTATCTTTTGTCTTCAGACTTATAGCAGAACGTATGCGTGCTGTGGCATCGATAGCTAACAACACTAAACAATTTAAGAGAAAAATGAAAGTGGTGAAAAATGACAATTTTGAGTATCAGGGACTTTTAAACAATTTCTTATATTTTGTTGCCATAGCAGTAACCTTAGCCTATACTCTGACAGCATTGTTTGAGTGATTTTATTAAGGCTAATATTAAAATTAAATATGATTTTTTGATAAAATAAAATATATGTCTAAGAGATATTGTAAAGAATGTGGGAATGAAATTCCTAAAGATGCTAAATTTTGTCCTAACTGTGGAGCACCCATAGAAGATACTGAAGAAACACAGGAAGCGGATATGGAGCAATATTATGATTCAAGTAGCAAAAAACGTAAATCGTTAATAGTAATGCTTGTTTTTCTTGGGACATTAATATTGATTGTGCTGGGCGTGATTATATATGCTGAATATAGGGACGCAAAAGCCGAACAAATAGCCCATGATAAATATGTTCGTGACTCTATTGCTACAGCACGTAAAGACTCTATATTATTGGCGCAACAAAAAGATCAGATGAGAAGAGATTCTATAAAGTTTGTACGTGAACTGCCAAAAAGAATCAAGGAGGCATACATCAATAAAGTCGAAGCATATTATAATCAAAGTGGGAATTTTGAACATGGTTATTTCCTTTATGACTTAACAAAGGATGGCATTCCTGAATTATGGGTAGTTAGCGGTAATGGAGCATCTGATGGTAGACTGAATGTTTTTACATATTTTAATGAAGATATTATAAGTATATTTGAAAATAATTTAGGCTATTCATATTTTTATAAAGGTAAAGGGTATATACTTCAGGTAGTTGAAGATATGTATGAATCAAAATGGTATAAAATTAAATATAATGGTCAAGGTATTGAAAAGGAACAAGTGTATGAGGAAGAAGCATACGATGAGTATGGTGCTCAGTATAAGACTCCTTCTTTGCCGGATGTTAAGATATACGAGATGTCTAATACCTCTCCGATATTGAATATGAATATACGAACGCAACAATGATACATATATCTGTTTAAAAAACAAAAGTTGAGCATAGAGTTTAAGATTGAATGCTCAACTTTTTTGTATTTTGAATACTCGTTAATTGTTTATTACAATTGTATTGACATCGTGATTTTTATACAACTTAGATTACAAGCTGTGTCTTATCATATTGCACCAAATATAAAAAGATATGCTTGGGATAATTTAGCATCCGCTTCCGTCAATGCTGCATGATTGTCCTTCTTCCTTTACAGGCGGCTGTAAGCCGGCTTTATCCGGACGGAATGTAACGGTGCCGTCTTCAAGAACAAAACATGGAATACCTACAGAGCCTACACGTTTCATGACATCGAAGGCTGGATTTTTGTCGCGCAGCCTTAGAAACTCTTTAAGATTTCTTACATGTTCGCCGATGTCGACGACTTCATATTTGTCGTTCCCTTTAACTTGCTCTTTAACGTCGGTGCAGTCAGGGCATGTGTTCATTACATAAATCTTAATCATAATGCAAATGTTTTTAGTTTGACGAATAAATGTCATGGCATATAATGCCAATGACAAAGTTAAGGAAATTTACTTATATCAGTATGTGCTGCGGCGATAAATGTTGTGTAAAATATGAAATATATGTCAGAAACGGCCGGCAAGGATTACAGCATGTGAGGCTTGGCGGCAAATAGTATAAATGCATGTCGGCTGTAAGGCAATGAGCGTAAAAGCTGTAACAGCAGTGTAAACTTATATGATATTGTGGCTTTGTGATGATGTATTTGGCTTTAATTTTGTACTTTTGTAAAGTGTAGAATATTTGCCGCTTAATGAATAGTGCCGGTTTGTGTGGTTTTCGTATAGAGAATCATTGGGCATTCATTTGTTTGTGGTATGTATAGTTTGAATTTTTCAATGACGAATATGGATAAAAAGATATTATTCCTTCACGGATTTTTTGCCAGTGGCCAATGTGTGCCGGCACTTAGTCTTAGAGAGGCTCTAAAGGGAAAGGCAGAGGTGATAACGCCCGACCTGCCGATACATCCAGATGAGGCCATGGCGATGATTAAAGACATCTGCGACAGTGAGAAACCTGACGTGCTTGTAGGCAACAGTTGCGGGTCGTTTTATGCACAGATGGCTGCCAACATAGAAGGCATACCGGCGCTGCTGGGCAATCCGTATTTTATGATGACGGAGTTTCTGAAAACCAGAATAGGTGAGCATGAATATAAGTCGCCGCGCCAAAACGGCCGGCAACGTCTGGTAATTGACGAGAAACTTATCAGTGAATTTGCGGAGATGGAAGCTGTTCAGTTTGAGTACTGCAAGGATGAAAACAAGGAACGGATATGGGGACTGTTCGGCGAGAATGACACGCTGGCACATTTCGAACCGTTGTTTATGGAGCATTATAAACATGCTTATCATTTCCCGGGAGGACATACACCTACGGCAGATGAGGTGAAGGAATGGTATGTGCCGCTGGCTGAAAAAATGTTGGTACAAAATTTATAGCTGTAAATGCTAACGGCAGGAAGCAAAGTGTTTCTTATCTTGACAAATGTTAATAATTGATATTATGAGGACAGAAAAGATAACCGCAGAGAATGTAGACAATGTTCAACTGAAAAACCTGTATGAGAGTGCGTTTCCGAAGGAAGAGCGTATACCATATGATGAGCTAAAAGGGCTGTTGGGAGTTATGCCCATAGACTTTATGGCATATTATGACGAAGACGTGTTTGTTGGCTTGACGATGGTTCTTAACCGCAAAGACTTTAACTGGGGCTGGTATTTCGCCGTAAGGGAAGAGCTGCGCGGCAGGGGATACGGACAGCATATTCTAACTGCATTGAAGGCAAAATATGCAGACAGACGACTGGTTATAGATATAGAATCGCCATGGCAGACAGACTGCAACAACAAGGAGCAGCGTTGCAGAAGATATGAGTTTTATAAGCGTAACGGATTCCGCGACACCCAGACGGCAAAGAGTTTTGAAGGTATTGACTACACAATATTGTTGCTGGGGGAAGGAACGTTTACGCAAAATGACTACGACAGCATAATAGATGATTTAAGAAAGTTTTGGAAGAATCTGCCAAAGGAGGACTGATGATGACGATAGATGAAGCTATAAAGCACAGGCACAGCGTGAGGGCTTATAAGAACATGCCTCTGACAGACAACGATGTGAAACTGCTTGAGGGTAAGATAGAAGAACTTAATGTCATGGGGCATCTGCATATGCAGCTGATACAGAATGAGCCTAAGGCTTTTCAGGGTATGCTGGCAAAGTATGGCAAGTTCAGAAACGTTAACAACTATATCGTTATGGCAGGAAAGAAGGCAGATGACCTTGATGAGCGTATCGGCTATTATGGTGAACAACTGGTGCTGGCAGCGCAGATGGCCGGGATGAATACCTGTTGGGTAGGATTGAGCTATAAGAAAGTGCCTGGAACGTATGTGCTTGATGATGATGAAGCAATAAAAGCCTATATTTCGATAGGCTACGGCGAGACAAACGGCGTGTCGCACAAAATAAAGCGCATGGAGCAGGTGAGCAATGCTGACGGGGCAACTCCTGAATGGTTTAAGAGTGGAGTTGAGGCCGCCTTGCTCGCTCCTACAGCTGTGAATCAGCAGAAGTTTTATTTTGAGTATGTTAGCGCCGACGGAATAAATCCTGCAAAGGTACGTGCAAGGCGTCAGTTCTCATTGGTAGGTTATACTAAAATGGATTTAGGTATAGCCAAACTGCATTTCGAAATAGGAGCAGGTCGGGAGAACTTTGTGTGGACAGAATAAGTATAGATATTAAATGCTTATAACACAGATGACCGACGGCTAGTGGAGGTAGCTCAATTGTCAGTGGACTTATTATCAAATTTTAGAGCTAAGACCTTATGACATTATAATAAAATAAGTCCAAACCGATTATTGACTTTTGTCGGTTTGGACTTATTCTTATCAGTTGTGCCAACTACAGCATTGTATCTGCGATGTTTATTGATTCAAGAACGGATCGAGAAGAGCCATCAGATCTGATTTAGACATTGCACCACTTTGTCTGTAAAGAATTTCTCCATTTCTGAAGAGCATAAGAGTGGGGACAGATTGTATGCCATAGCGTCCGGCTGTATCATTGTGTTTGTCAACGTCAACCTTAATGATACGTATCTTGTCGCCGAGAGTTGCCTTAACTTGTTCTAATACAGGGTGCATCATTTTGCATGGACCACACCATGTGGCAAAGAAGTCTACTAGGACGAGACCATTGCCGGATATTACGTCGTTAAAAGTTTCCATCGCTTTTCGTGATTAAATTAATAACTTATTTGTAATTCTAACAAGTAAAGTGTGTGCCAAGCTGGCGTATGTAAACGGGCAACAGAGCTTCAGGTATTTCGTTTTTGTATGGATGAGGTTTATTTTTCTGTAATAAATCATCATGCTACATACACTGGATGTTATTGATGTCTCCCTTTGATGATTACATAAATGATAACTGGTGCGCCCATTATTGGGGTGACAGCATTAAGGGGTATGATGCCGTTGTCGCCAGGAAGAACGCATATTATGTTGCACAGAAGTGATATGGCTGCTCCGGAAAGAATAGTGCCAGGTATGAGATAGCGGTGGTTGTCTGTCTTAAGAAGCATACGTGCTATATGTGGAACGGCAAGTCCGATAAATGCAATAGGACCACAATAGGCGGTGGTAACGGCGGTAAGAAGGCCTGTTACCAATAAAAGGCAATTGCGCAACTTGATGGTGTTTATACCAAGATTTTCTGCATATTGTTCGCCTAACAACACGGCATTGAGAGGTTTAATGAGAAGCAAGGCACATATTAGACCTACTATTGTAACAGCTGCGAACAGAGGCATCTGAGCCATAGACACTCCTCCGAAGTTGCCCAATCCCCATATCATATATGAGTGAACGCCCTCTTCAGTCGCAAAGAAGTTGAGCAGTGATATTGCAGATGAGGATATATAGCCTATCATAATGCCGGTGATAAGGAGCATGACGTTATTGTTTACAAGATTAGAGAAAAACAATAATACAGCCATTACTGCCACAGCACCTACAAATGCGGCAATAAGTACTGCCAGAAATCCAGTAACAGAAACTGCTCCTGCCGTTATGCTTCCACCAAACAGAAGCATAACGAAAGCCACGCCAAGGCTGGCACCACTATTGATACCGAATATAGACGGACCGGCAAGAGGATTGCAGAATGCGGTCTGAAGTAATAATCCGCTGACAGCTAATGCTCCACCACATAAAATGGCCGTAAGAGCCTGGGGCAGGCGAGTCTGCAATATTATATATTTCCAACTTTCATTTACCTCATCGTTGCCGCTGAAAATATCGATAATGCTGTTTATCGGTATTTTCACGGCTCCATAGATGATGTTAATTACAAACAGAGCAATTATTGCCAAAGTTATTACAACAAAAAATCTGCAATATTTTTTCATTTTATATGTTCAAAGTATTTCGCTTTGCCAAGTTCGGTTATTTCCGGATGTGTTATTATGATGAAATCACGCAGCAACAAGTCTGGATGGAATGGGGTGTCTTCGTAGAACGTGTTACTGTAAGTATTGCATCCGAAGACCATCTTGTTCTTGAATGCCTTAAACTGTGAGTATCCGCTGTTTTCCGTCAACAATGATTTGTAGGTGGCTTTTTGAGGACTATTATATCTGATAAGCCAAATGTCGCTGTTGCCGGCTTTTTCGAGGACTATCTCAAACGGTAGAGGTAGACTGCCGCTGCTCTTTTCGGCAGAAAAAGGATATGCCGCATTTGCATCAGCAATTATCTGTCCGATGGTGCTTTGTCCGCCAGGCACATACCATACAGAACTGTTTATCTTGTCGATAATTACAGAATGTCTTGTTTTGGCAGTTTTAGCAATTTGCTTGAGGCTGTTGTATTTTGTCTCAACGTCATTAAAGATGCTGTCAGCCTGTTTTTCTGCACCAAACAGCATTCCATAGAATTTCATCCATTCTGCTCTTCCTAATGCTGTAGTTTCCATGTAGTCAGCAGTTTCAATAATGGGCTTTTCCCACTCATTAAGACGTCCGTAGCCTCCGCTGTTCTGAAATGGAGAAATCAATATTGCGTCAGCGTTTATACCTATAATCTTTTCGAGTGTTGGGGTTATTCCGCTGCCGCAGTCAGCAATTTTGTTTTCTTTGCATTGTTGCTGAATCCATGGCAGATTAATATATTTGACATCACAAACCCCTTTGATGTTCTGACCTTTGCCAAAAGACATAATCAGGCCGCAGTGAACAGATGTCGTTACAACCGCACGTTGCAAAGGTGTTCTAACAATAGTGCCCTGTGGCAGATTGGCCGGCAGTTCTTTGTCTGACGGTACAAGGATGTATGTATGAAGTATTTTTCCTTTGTTCCAAGGATCGTTCAGGGTGACAACGTTGTAACCGTCGCATTTGATTATATGAAGCTGCTTGGCATATTTAAGTTCTAGGGTGTCACCGCTAAAAGATGTATCAGTGCTGTTACCCCGGCATGCGCACAGGGTAATCAGCACTGATATCAGTAAAGAGGTTATCGTTAAATTTTTATTCATAAACAACACCAGTATTGAATGCTATTGCATTAGGGCCAACTCCGGTAGAGAACATCTTAACGAAGGTTCCGTCTTCTTTGTACATGTTGACATAGCCATCTGTAGTATAGCTTGCATATCCGGTGTCAGGATTCTTGCTGTAAGAAGTGATAAACACATATCCGTTAACAGGGTCAACTCCAATTGCAGATGGGCTGAACGGCAGGTTGTCTGTTATGAATGTCTTAACTTCACCGCTTGCAATGTTGTAGACGCTGTAAGTAGGAGTGACGGGAGAAACATAGCTGTAAGGAGCATTTATTACGTAGATGTTTTTCTTATCTGTCGCCATCATTGTTGCGTCGATAAGGTTTGTAACCTTCTTGTCTGCAGTAATCTTCTTTACACCGGCGCCATATTGGTTGTAATTAGAATCATAAAGACCACTGTCCATCACATAAAGTGTTCCGTCGATAACACTGATGCCAACAGGGTTTGTTATCAATGGGTCGGTGAGATTTGTAACGCTTCCATCGGTAAGGTTGATGTATGAAATAGAAGGATTTTGGCCATTGCCATAGCTGCTGTTTGCTACATAAAGCATATTGCCGTCTATAGCAATTCCCTCAGGATATGAACCAGCCTGATAAATCTTATCCAGATTTAAAGATGCTGTGTCGATTGCTGCAACGTAGCCTTTGAATGTTGACACATAGATTTTTCCGTTTCCGGCTGCAAGACGTCTGGGTGTCTCACCCTTGTCTGCTCCCATAACTTCGGTTGTCTTTATTGTTCCGACAGACACCATTGTGTTCTTGTTGACAACTTCAACTGTATTTTCGCCCGTTACAACAATATACATCTTGTCACCATATATCAGAGCGTCATTAGGTGTTGTACCAAGATTGCGTCCATTGGCAGCCTGAAATACCTTCTGGGCGGCTGTCTGTGTAGAATAGTCAATAGATGTGATGCTGCCGCTGATTTGAGAACTCATGTTTCCTGAGTTTACAATGAAGGCACCTGTGCTTACATCAATAGGTTTCGGAACGTAATTATCGTCATCGTCGCTGCACGATGTAAATGATACGCATAATGCAATTGCTGCAAAACTTAAAAATTTTTTCATTTCTTTTTTTGATTAAAATTTATAATTTATTGAAAATTGATAGCTTATTCCCGGCATCGGATATGCCTTGACAATTTCGTATTGCTTGTTGAGAAGGTTCTTGATGTCTCCTCGTAGGGTAATCGTGTTCTTGGCTATTTTAAACGATCTGAAAAGGGTTATGCCGGTTTCGAAAAATCCCGGTATGTTAGAATCTTCATAATGTTCGTTATTTGAACTGCGGCTGCTCATACCGGTGCCGTGTACTGTGAGGTTTACCCATGGATTTTCGTAACAAACAGAAACGCTTCCAGAGTGTAATGGTGTATAGGCAATCTGGTATCCATAATATGGAGATTCCGGATTAGTACGGTTTTCTGCATTCTGCAGGCTATAGCTGGCTGTAAGAGTTATCAAATGCTTGTCTGAAAACTTATGCATTATATTAGCCGTTGCGTCTAAGCCCAAGACTCTTACCTTTCCGACATTTATGTTTGTCCATATAAACATATTGTATGGTACGGCAACAATTTTGTCTTTAACATGGTTGAGATATCCGTCTAATGTTATTTTGATATTTGTCTTTTTTGTGACATCTTGTAATAATGTGAATCCTATATTATATTGGTCAGTGCTTTCTGGAAGCAGGTTTGTGCTGCCGTAATGATAGAAATATGACTCATTGAATGTTGGTGCCCTGAATATATTTTTATATGATGCTCTAATATAAAAGTCATTATTTTTTAAAACTTTATATGAGAGTGACAGAGATGGTGAGAGTTTGCTCATGTCGCGTGCAGATTCTCCATATTCTGCACCATTGTAATATAGTGAAAGCAGCAACTTTCCGATGATAGACAGTCTTGCTGATTTATATTTAGCTGTAGCTGCCTGAAGAACGGTATGCCTAAATGGGTGTGTATCTGTTGAAAGGCTGCTGTTCATGTTGTTATAGCTGTAGTCGGCAGAATAGCAGAACGCCCAGTCTTTAAATGGAGTGTACAGGAGACTTGCAGATGTATAAGCTTCTCTTTGCCAATAATCAGCATCTTTTATGCCGTCGCTATATGAACCGTCTTTATATTTTGAGGCTGCCCAGTTATATTTTGCATTAACTTTTAAAGATAGATTGCTACTGTTAAATGTGCGGTAGCCGATTTGGGCAAAGAAGTTCTGGTCTCTGAGCTCTTCATTGCTTATATTTGTGTAATATCTGACTTGTCCGGGCAGTTGTCTGTCGTTATCATAATAATATATTTTGCCGCTTAATTCATTGCGGGTATTAATGTTCCAGATAAAATTAGTCTCACCATGCCCTGATTTCATACGACTGTTTGTGCGGCGCTCTTTTGTAACGACTGAAATATTGCGTAGCGTGAAAGGATAATCGTTTTCTGCATAGACGAATTCTCCAATTGCCGAGAAAGAAAATTTGTTTGAAAAATTCTGCTCGTATCTTATAAATGGACTAATATATCCGAATGAACCAACTTTCAGCTGAGTGGTCAGATGAGGAGCTGTGTCTTCTGTAGGAGACTTTATTGTCCTTATGTTAATTGATGCCGGTAAACTGGCATTTTTTGCGGGTATAAAAATGTCGTCATTATCGCCGATGACAAGCGATATGTTGTCGATGTTTTCTAAGGAATAGCGCGACAGGTCGATTTGTCCGCTCTGACAGTCGCTAAGCATGATTCCGTCATAGCTAACGCCTGTATGCTGAGTGCCGAAACTTCTGACAGAAACGGTTTTCATACCTCCGGCACCACCATAATCACGTATGGTTATTCCGGGCATACGGTTAAGGGCATCAGCTATATCAGTGATGCCTGCAGTATTAAGGTTTTTGTTGTTGATTACATATAATGGCGATGTACTGGTAACTTCGTGCTTTTTTTTATTTTCTGTGACCACAACATCCTGCAACTGATATGTGTTATCAATTGTATCATTTTTTTCAGATTGCGCTTGAGCACAAAAAGGAACTGAGCATACCAGAACTAATGCCGTTATTTTTTTCATGTGTAAAATGTTTTATCAACAGCTTTCCTCGAAGCTGGTGGGATAAACTGTTTCAATGGCAGGTCTTCTGACTTATTGTCATAAAAGCAAACGCCTTCCCTATAATACACAGTGGCTATTTTGTTTGCTTCATAAACGACAAATTACAGCAGCGGGACTGTCAGGGATTTTCACCTTGTTCCCTTTTAATCATCGTATGATGAACCGATTGATTGTGCAAAGGTAATGATAATAATTATAATTTTAATAATAAAACAGTTAAAAAGATGATATGATACATTCCTTTTAATAGAAAGTGCGTATATATGTTTGGTAAATTGATGTGGTACGAAAAATAGCCATACCAGCGATAAGCACGGTATGGCTATTATATGATATTTACAATTGTGATGCTAAATGTATGCTTGTGTTTTAGTATTCGTCATCATCTGCGACATCTTCTGCTGTAAGATCGAGGTCTTCAGGATTTTCCTCGATTGTTGTTCTGTAGCTTTCTTCTGTCAGCTTATCTTCGTCGAATGCGTCATCATCATCGTCATTGTCATACTTTTCATCAATCTCTGGCAGATCCTCGTCGTCATCTTCGTCAGAATCGTATTTGCGAGAGTCGTCTGTTCCAAATTTAAGACGGGGCTTTTCTGTTTCGGGCTTAAGTTTTGCAAAAATAGCTTCAATCCATGCACCTTTTGAAATTTCCAATACTTCAAATCCGTCAGCAACTTTCTTTTCGTACATTCCGCCAACTTTATGTAATCTGTCTTTGGGTAAAGTTGTTGTACTTATGTCAAATCCGCTCTGTATGATATCCTGAATGCTTTGTGACAAAGAATCCCAACCTCCGCCAAAATTACGATCGATAACTTCAAGCAGTTTTGTTGCAGAAATATGTCGGATGTTCTCGTATGTTAGGTCTGTTACCCTTAATATAGGACGTTTTTTTATTCCTATTTTGACCTTCTGGCTTTCATCTACAGGCATTGTGCCAATCTGGAAACCGCGGGCTTCATACTTCTTGATTATTTCAGGGCGATCTATCTTTATTTCTTCAACTTCAAATGCGCTTTTGATGATATCAATGTAGTGCTTGATGTTTTCTCTTATATCGGAGTCTTTTTCTGCAACTTCCAACATTCTGAAAACATCATTCTCCTGAATATCCCAAACGTTACTTTTGTTGATGGTTTTTAATGTAAGTGACTTCTTATCAATATCTTTCATATTTCTTTTTAATTAATTTCTTTTTATTTTTAAAATATATCTCTATCTGTCAGTATAGGAAACTTTGAACGATAATGATTCAGTTTGTCTAAATCAATTTCAGCAGTGATTGCCTGTTCTTTTTCGTCAGACTTGGCTAGTAAAGCGCCTTTGGGGTCAATGATGGCACTATTTCCGTTATATTGACATCTATCATCTTCCCCTGTGCGGTTACATCCAATTACATAACATTGATTTTCAATGGCCCTTGCTCTTAATAGGATGTTCCATGCGTCCTGCCTGTTTTGAGGCCAGTTGGCCACAAAAATTATAGCGTCATAGTCTTCTTTATATCTCATCCATGCAGGGAATCTTAAATCATAACAGGTCTGTAATAAAAAACGGAAATTTTTATATTTCGCAATTACTCTTTTGTCGCCTGCTGTATAGTATACGTCTTCTCCTCCGTATTTAAACAAATGGTGCTTGTCGTAGTAATAATATTCTCCGTCAGGCATTACAAAATATAATCTGTTTCTGTACTGTGACTGATGTGTCAGGATAGAAAGACTTCCACATATTGCACATCTGTTGGATTGTGCTGTTTCTTTCATCCATTCAAGTGATTTCTGAAAATTGACTTCAGCAGAATATTTTGCCGGATCTGTTATAAATCCTGTCGCCCACATTTCTGGCAATATGTATAAATCAGAGCCAGGATTATTGGATATAAGTTGACCTGCTGCAACCTGATTCCTATCAGGCTGCACCCACTTGATATCCGTTTGGAGGATTGTAACTTTCACTATTTATTCTCGTTTTCAGTTTCTATGAATGCTGCAAAAGTAATATATTATCTTTTATTCGCAAGTTTTTAATAGATATTTTTTGCATAAATGACATATATTTTCTACTTTTGCATTTATGGTTAAGCCTTTAGCAGAGAGATTAAGACCCAAGGTTCTTGACGACTATATCGGACAGAAACATCTTGTCGGTAAGAATGCCGTTCTCCGTAATATGTTGGAAGCCGGAAGAGTGACATCTTTTATCTTATGGGGGCCTCCTGGGGTAGGTAAGACGACATTGGCCTTGATAGTGGCAAATCACCTAAAAGTACCCTTTTATACATTGAGTGCTGTTACAAGTGGTGTGAAAGATGTCAGGGATGTTATTGATAAAGCCAAGAATGCTGGCTTCTTCAATAATTTTACTCCTATATTGTTTATTGATGAGATACACCGCTTTAGCAAGAGTCAGCAAGATTCTTTGTTGGCTGCGGTTGAGAAAGGTATAGTTACGTTGATAGGCGCAACCACGGAAAATCCTTCTTTTGAAGTTATCAGACCATTGCTTTCAAGATGTCAGCTTTATGTGTTGAAGCCCTTGGAAAAAGAAGACTTGCTCGGACTTTTGCAGCGCGCTTTAAGAGAAGATGTTGAACTGAAGAAAAAAAATATAGAACTGAAAGAGACTAATGCCATTCTAAGGTATAGCGGGGGAGATGCCCGTAAATTGTTGAATATTTTAGAGTTGGTCGTTGATTCTGTCAATAGTGAAAAAATTGAGATAACTGATGAAACTGTAGTAGGGTGCTTGCAGCAAAATCCTCTTGCGTACGATAAGGACGGAGAAATGCATTATGATATAATATCTGCGTTTATAAAAAGTATTAGAGGTTCGGATCCTGATGCAGCGTTGTATTGGCTAGCACGTATGATTGAAGGTGGTGAGGACCCTAAGTTCATTGCTCGCAGACTTGTTATAAGTGCTTCAGAGGATATTGGCTTGGCGAATCCGAATGCGTTGTTGCTTGCCAATGCAGCATTTGATGCCGTAAATAAAATAGGATGGCCTGAGGGGAGAATTCCATTGGCCGAGGCAACGGTGTATCTAGCGACGAGTCCTAAGAGCAATTCTGCATATAACGGCATTAATCATGCACTTGAAGTTGTTGCTAGGACTGGTAATCTGCCTGTGCCATTGCATTTGCGTAATGCTCCTACGAAACTTATGGCTGATTTAGGATATAGTGACGGGTATAAGTATTCACATGATTATCCGGAACATTTTGTTGAACAACAATTCTTGCCTGATGAACTTGTTAATGAGCGGATATGGCATGGGCAACATTCGCCCAATGAGGAAAAGTTGTATCAACGAATGTTGAAGTGTTGGGGAAATAGATTTAAAGAATAACAAAAATATATAACTATGAAGATTGTTGTTTTAGATGGATATAGTGTAAATCCAGGTGATTTATCATGGAACGGAATAAAAGAATTAGGTGATTTGACAGTATATGACAGAACGTCTCCTGATGATGTAGTGTCGCGTGCTGAGCAGGCTGATATCGTGTTGACAAATAAAGTTGTGTTGTCTGATGCCATAATGGCTAAGTTGCCTAATTTGAAATATATAGGAGTATTGGCTACAGGAGTCAATATTGTTGATATTGCAGCAGCGCGGAAACGTGGTGTCATCGTAACGAATGTGCCTGCTTATAGCACAGACAGTGTGGTTCAGATGACTTTTGCGCATATTTTAAACATTACCAATCGCGTTGCTCATTATTCAAAACAAAATCGTAATGGCCGATGGAGCAGTAATGAAGATTTCTGTTATTGGGATACGCCTTTGAATGAACTTGCCGGAAAAACTCTTGGTGTGGTTGGACTTGGTAGTATTGGATATAAGGTGGCATGTATTGCACGTGATTTTGGTATGGATGTTTTTGCTTTTACAAGCAAGAATTCTGCAGATCTTCCTGATGGTATCCAGAAGACGACGCTGGACGGACTTTTAGGTATCAGTGATATAGTAACGTTGCATTGTCCTTTGACGGAAACAACTAAAGAGATGATAAACAAGGCTACCTTAAGAAAAATGAAGAAAGGTTCGATATTGATAAATACCGGTAGAGGCCCATTGGTAAACGAGAATGACGTTGCAGAGGCTTTAAATGAAGGATGGCTCGGTGGGTATGGTGCTGATGTTATGTGTCAGGAACCTCCACTTGAGAATAATCCTATTTTCAGCGCCCCCAATGCCTATATAACTCCTCACATAGCATGGGCTACTTATGAGGCTCGTGTGCGTCTTGTTAATATCGTGACCTCTAATATTAAGGCTTTTCTTGACGGTAAGCCGGTAAATGTTGTCAGCTAATGAATACAGTGCAGCTTGTTATAGAGTTTTTGGGAACATTCGCATTTGCTATATCTGGTATAAGATGGGCGGCGTTTAAAAACTTTGACTGGTTTGGAGGGTATGTTGTAGGGTTGGCCACGGCAATAGGAGGCGGTACAATTCGTGATGTTATGCTTGGCGTAACTCCCTTTTGGATGACAAACTCTATATATCTAATATGTACGGCGGCAGCCTTGGTGCTTGCTATAATATTTAAGAAGGCTATAGTAAAGTTTTCTAGTACATGGTTCCTGTTTGATACTTTGGGACTTGCACTGTTTACTATAGCCGGTATACAAAAAACATTATATGCAGGCTTCCCTTTTTGGGTTGCAATCATAATGGGGTGTATCACAGGCGTGGCCGGAGGTATTATTCGTGATGTATTGATAAATGAAGTTCCGCTGATATTCCGAAAGGAGATTTATGCTGTTGCGTGCATATTAGGCGGTTTTGTATATCAGATATGTTATTATTGGGGATTAAACTTGGAGATTATTGTTATTTCAAGCTTTGTAACTGTTGTTGTTGTAAGGCTTATGGCAGTGAAATATCATATTTCTTTGCCTCATTTACATGAAATGGAAGAAAAATAATAGTTTTTCATTAAAAAGATACGGAAAAATTTTGCTGTATTAGAAAATATGCGTACCTTTGCATCGCATTTAAGAAATGGTCCCGTGGCTCAACTGAATAGAGCATCTGACTACGGATCAGAAGGTTACAGGTTTGAATCCTGTCGGGATCACAAATTAGGCCACCTTAATAATTGGTGGCCTAATTTGTTTGTATAAAGGGTTCTGATGCTTGTGCTTTCTTTTGGGGACAATAGAAATTCGGCTCACCCGATAAATAGTGGGGAAAGAAAATA
>NZ_HF986841.1:0-6787 GCF_000431195.1 Prevotella sp. CAG:255
GCATTCCTGCGGCATGCATGTGTACAACGTCTGGATTCTCCGCCTTTATTGCCTTGTAGACCTGCCACATGGTAGAAGGCTTGTAAGAATAAGACGGAAGCCCTACGTTTTTATATTTGACACGTTCAGACAAGTCAAATTTATAGAACAAAAATTCCTCAGGGTTAGACTTGTCCTCTTTCAATGCAAGTAGGACAACTTCGTTTGTCTTTGAAAGTTCGTTGCTTAAATCAACTACAAAACGTTCTGCCCCACCTGAGTTCAAGTGGAATACGATTTCTACTATTTTCATAAAACAAAAAAGGATAATTGATTTGAATTATTATTTGACCCTCTTATCAGATAAGAAGAGTTGATTCTTAAGCATTTCGATACAGTCAAAAATTAGGATATGCCCTGTTATGTTAAATCATTTAATAATTTATATTGCGCGAAATTACCATTACTGAGTGCTGTGCTTAGTGGTGATTCCGTTTTGTATTTTGAAAAATATTCATTTAACAAATTAGATGTTAAAATAAACACCGCTTGGTCTACATCTTTTCTCCCCAAGCTATGTATTCTCGAATAATTAATTTTTATCTGCTTCAACATTATTTTATAAAATGCCTCATCGCTTTTGAGACCTAATACTGTCCTGTCAGTTAACAGTTGCTCTGTTATCCAATATGAATCTATTGTTTTTGATTTTCTTTTTGCTGTTGCAGAAATACCTGATGGATTGATACGATAACGGTATAATATATCTGCCGAAGTCGCAATTTTCTGGCACATTGGGAATATAATAAAAGACATTAACGTGTCTTCAAACCAATACCCTTCCGGAAATTGGACTTTTTCAAACAGATTAGCTCTTATTAATTTTCCCCATGGATAGCCATATAAAATACTTGTATCATTGGAAATGGTATTCGCATGGCGAAACGTTTTTATATTATGTTCTTCTGTGAAAGTAATATAACCACATTCAATTATATCAAGTCCTTCAATATCAGCAAGATGTATAAGATTATCTAAAAAATTCCCCCCCCCAACAAATTCGTCATCGCTGTCAAGAAAAGTTATATACCGTCCCTTTATTTCTGTTAAAGCTCTATTTCTTGCGCCTGAAAATCCACGGTTGTCTTGAGTGATAATTTCTACACGATTGTCCTTGCTATATTTTTTCAAGATTTCCCCTGTATTATCTGTTGAACCATCATTTATGACCGTAACAATTAAGCTACTGGAAATCGGTAGATTAAGAGCGGAGTCTATGCATGTCCCGATATATTTGCTTGTGTTATATGCAGGCACAATTACTTGCAAATCATACTGTTTGGTACTTACTTGAGGTTTATTCCGAATACAAGACTGACATGGATCTGCAGAAATACTTTGAAGAAGTGTTCTTGACAAATGAATGTTTGTTTCACTGCAATCAATCTTGTCATGCACAACGGGAAGCAACAACTGACATAGATATTTCCCAATTCCTGATTTCTTAATGATTTTTAGAATATTAGAAGCATTCATTTTTTGTACATATCATTTTACCAATTCTAAGAACTTTGCTACCACTTGTTTTTCATTGCTGCAATCTTCCTGTTTCAAATTCGAGACAAGCTCTTCTCGGAGGCCCTTGTTATTGTATAGTTTCATTATGCCGTTGGCAATCGCTTGTGCATTTATATCAACAATCAATCCATTTTTACCATTTATGATGGCATCTCCTACAGATGGATAATTCGTAACAACTATCGGCTTACATAATATTTTCGCTTCGTCCAATGCTATGCTTTTCCCCTCATAACGTGATGGCATCACATAGAGATCAGCGTCTTTAATATAAGGATAAGGATTTGAGCGAATGCCAATGAATTTTATGTTTTCTTTCACACCACAATCATTTGCCTGCTCTTCTAAACTACTTCTTAACGGCCCTTCTCCCAGCACATACCATCCAAATTCAAGCCCCTTATCTTTAATAGCTTTCGCTGCTTCTACGGCATAATCGAAACCTTTTTGCTCTGACAGTCGTCCAATTGAAACTATTTTAAGACGTCGGTCTTCAGCAAATCCATCATTAGCATGTTTCATTTCTTCATGCATTTTGGCTTGTGTGTTGATGATACGAGCTGAAGATATATTTTCGACAACCTTAAAATTATCACTTAATTTTGGAAAATTTTCGACTAATGATTTTTTGCAAACATCACTAATTGTACATACCTTGTATGCCTTTCCATAATATTTTTCATCATATTCTGGTTTGTATTCCAGTTTATTATAGTCGTTATGACACCATAGTATTTTTCGCTTTGCTTTTACATGGTCTATAACATAGTAATTAACTCCGTCCATGTAACTTATGGCTACATCGTATTCATTCTTGCAATCAGGAATATGACTTTTCCAAATGTCATTGTCAAATTGTCCGCGACTTTTTAATTTCTTGCTGTTATTACTGCGCAAACGGTCGCCTAATATGCAGGCCACCTTTATAAGTAAAGTTTTAATATTTGTATATTGCCAGAAACGTTTTGATGTTATTTTCTCACTTTTGCAAATTAGTTCACGGGATGCGGTAATCAAATGTACCTTTTCAGGAATTTGATTTCTGAAAATTCCATTAGGATTTATTGCCATTAAGTCAATATCAAATAAATCCAAAGGCAGTGAATTTAATAATGAAATAAGACTCTTTTCCGCTCCTCCAGCATCTAAGCGGTGAATGACAAAAAGTAGCCTAGTTTTTTTCATATTTCTGATTTGTATTCCTAATAATGATATTATAGTACCTAGTACCCTTAAGGGAAATAATTTAATTGTAAAAGAACAAGTCTTATTTTTTGAATTTAATGTGGTGTATGCATTTATTGAATGATTTTACTCCACATTTATTACATATTATATATTCGTCAATCATTGCTGTTAAATAAAGTAAAAAGGATTGATTTTTTGTCATTGCAAAGAAATATAGTTTTGTCAAATGCCTTTTGGGTCTTTTATAAAGTTCATTTTTAGTAGATTTTAAATGCTTGACAATTTTCTTATGCTCACAAAACTTTTTAAGCCATCTTATTTTTTCAATATATGACATGTCTGCACGAATTAAACATCTAATAAAAAATTGACTAAATTTGAAGAAAAATCTCCATACATGTGCTTCTTGACTTTTTGAATAATACCTTTCAATTATAGTTGCCAATGTGAAATATCTAAAACATTTTTCAAAGTTAAATGTACGTGATAAACTTGTGTCATTTAAACAATAATAATACAATGCGTTCGGTATATATGTTACTATATTAGCTTTTAGTAAAATAGCTACCTGAAATGGTAAATCCTCAGAACAAACCTCACGTTCAGAATAGAACCGTAGATTACCTACAATTTCTCGTTTATATATTGAATGCCATACAGACATAAAATGCAAATGCGTTCCTTCAGGGGGATCGAAATAGTTTATAGATAAACTTTCCAGTTGCTCTTTATTAAATGTGGTTTCAACGTTATAATCACTGATGTCAACAAAATGCCCTTCTTTATTTTCTGATTTTACTCCACAATATACAATATCCGAATTTGTTTCTTTCGCTTTATTGTAGAGAATTTCATACATTGCTACATCCACATAATCATCAGAATCTACAAAAGCTACATATTCTCCTGAGGCTACATCTAATCCTGTATTACGAGCGAATCCTAATCCCTCGTTTTCTTTTTTGTGAAAGACTTTTATACGAGGATCTTTTTTACACCAATCATCGCATAAAGTGGGAACTCCATCTGGTGAGGCATCATCAACAAGAATGATTTCTATATCTTTTAATGTCTGATTAACAATTGTATTTATACAGCGATTAAAATATTTCTCCACATTGTAACATGGGATAATAATAGAGATATTTGGTGTATTCATATTTTTAGGTTTATGATCTAAAAGAATCAAAGTGATAGGGCATTCAAGAAATAAGTTACAGACATTTCTCTCAAAGAGTCTAATTTATCAATGGCTTCCTTTTTTATAACTGGCATCGAAATATTATCAAATGGTGTGTTTTTTATAACACATTGTTCTTTCAATCCTAACCTGTTCAAAAATGATATTTGTCTGTTGTCTTTTGTTGAAGTATCACTTACAATTGAAAGAAGAGGCTTTTCAAAATTCAGTGCAAAAATTGTCCCATGAAAAGAAGAGGTTATAACAAACTCACTATAATAAAATAAATTTAAAAATTCTTCTGGTCCACAATTGGGAATAACCTTAATTCCTTTCAAAACATTAATTGGCTCTCCGCCTATAGCAACAACTTTTGCGCCAATTTTGTTAGCAATATGCTTGGCTAATTTCAATGCATATGGGTTAGGATTAAATTTGTATCCAAGTAAATAGCAAAGAACATACTTTCCTTTCACAATAGGAGTTGATTTCACCAATTGTTTCCACTTATTCTTGGGGAATAATAATGTCGGATCTATGGTTACAGGAACATTATGCCCCAAAAGATGCTGTGGTATATTTGAACATTCCCGAATAGAAATACTTTGATATTTTTCTAAAGACTCTTTGTATAAATAAAAATATTCACTTGGTAGTTCTGTTAAAGCAAAACTCGATGAAAATGCAATTTTTTTTCTTCCTTCTGGAACCCATGAAAGCATATAAGTAGTATCTTTACCTATATATAGTGGATTCCAAATCTGATCACTACCAGATAAGTATATGTCAAATAAGGGGGGATCTTTTTTCAATTCTTCGGCAGAATTATATTCCTTAGTAAACGTAAGATTCTGTAGATAGAAAGATTGCATTTTTTTTCTTAATTCGTCAGAATTGACTTTCAATAATCTTCGGCATAATCCTGAAATCTTATTATAAATAAATGAATGTCTAATTTCTGGTGCATTATTATTTTGCGCCAATTGCTTATGATAGTTTGTTGGATATTTATAATTGATAATTGTTGGAGAATAACCATTTTCTTTTAAAAACATATATGTGGCATATGTTTGGAGATATGAACCATAATTTAATGGAGTATGCATAGTAATTATACCAACAGTAGTCATTGTTTTGCTATTTTTATTATATTATTGGATTTCTCAAATCTATTTTTATTTGTAACATTAAGAACTAAAAGAATCATAATTGCTGTAAAATATAGTGTAAACGTAACCTCAATAGAAGACAATATCAACATCATATAGATAAAGCACATTATCGGATATGTTGATAAATTTTGAGAGGCTCGTTTAATCATCAGTAGAAGTATTATAAAGTAGGAGGCAACGCCTAGTAACCCACATTCTATAAATAAATTTAGCAATCCATTTTGCGCATTATCTCCAACGCCGTACATCATAGTAGTAAGATGGGCATTGCCTATACCAAAACCGTATAAAGGACATTCATTTAGAACGTCACCTAATCGGGCGTACATATTTACACGTCCTGTTAAAGTTAAATCTTCACCTAAAATGTCTACGATTATATATTGAATAATCGGTATTTGGAGAAGCCAAGTTACTGATATAAAAAATAAGATGTCACAAACAAAAAGACATATAAGATAGAACCATGGGTTATATAATCGATCACGAAATTTATTATTTTTAAAAATAAATGTAAACAAGAAATATAGTATTGCCCCTATAATCATTGTAGTACATTTTGTTTTTAAAGCAAGCAGAAAAGTAATTAATAATAATATAAGTACATTTTTATTTACTTGCTTATTTCTTTCTTTATAAAGCAAATATATGGTTACTAGAAATATATTTAAATAACATAAATAGAACTTATTGCCAACCTCGTAACCACTTATACCTTCACTTTTATAAACAAACCCATTGATATCAGATATGAGCACAAAAGGAAGCAAAAAATAAAACAAATACTTAAGAAAGATTTGTCCTTTTTTATATTGATTTAAAGATTGAAAATACAACACAAACATTATTATTTTTAGAACAAAATAATAAGTATGATCATAACGTTTTGCACTTAACGTTGTTGTATCAAAATTTTGCATGTATCTATTCCACGTCTCAACATCATAAGTTGTATTCTGATTTATGTATGCAGAATAGACAACTACAATTCCCCATACTACAACAAAAATATTAATCCATTTGTAATTTTTGATGGAAATATTTTTGATTATTCTGTAATTGATAATACAAAAAAGCAGAATCAATCCATTGTGTATCCATCCTACGTATGTTGGGTTCAAACTTTCCCATTTAAAAAACATTGTAAAAAAGAACACAAAGGCTGAAAACATTATATTAGAATTCTTTATTTCTCTTATCATGGTTAATAATTTTAAGTATTAAGTTATGTAGAGAATGTAATGGATGATACATACGCATTTTCCAACGATTAACAAGACGAATTCTATTTAAACATTTGATTATGTGAAGTAGTGTAACATCTTTTTCCTTTAATACTTTTGTTATTTGATTATATAATGAATTCCTTTGAGGAGATGTTTTCATCTGCCCTTCCGCCACCATCTCAAACGGATGCTCAACCAATGTGCAACTACACTTATGTAAAAGTTCATCACCTTTTTCCGTGAAAGCAACGGCCACACTCACGCCATCCTCGTTGTCCTTATAGGTTTTGCCCCACAAGTCTCCGATACGTATGTCAGCCGATGAGTGGTCATACTTGAATTTGCAATTGTCATAACATGCTTTGCCGAGACACGAGTCGCTGAGGAACAGGCGGTAGAACGGGTCACCTTGCGACAGCCTTGAATTGTAGAAACCTTTTTTTTCCCTTATTAACATATTGTAA
>NZ_HF986842.1:0-875 GCF_000431195.1 Prevotella sp. CAG:255
CTTTCGGCGCAATGCATCCCTTGAACCAGCGGTTGCGGAGTTCGTAACCGCCCGACCGATTGCGGAACCCTATGGCGTAATAACGCTTGCCGTTACAAGTGTAATGTACCTCCAAGCACTCATTCCTTGCAACATCCGCGTCTATATTCCTTTCACGTAAATACGCCAACAAGGCAGGAGAATTTAATGGAGAAATGCCTATGTCGGTAAATGTGGGTGATTGTTCTTGTTTTTTAATGTCATGAACAAAACGGTAGATTGTGCTTGGTGCTGACCTGCCGATACATTCTAAAAGGTATGTCATGTCGTTGGAGCGGTACAGTTCCTTTGCCAACGTTATTATCCCTCCGCCCCGGCCAAGCCCGAAATCGTACCAGCAATTAAGCCCGATGTCAACCTTGAACGATGCAGTGCGCTCCTCGCGCAGCGGCGACAAGTACCAAAGAACATTACCCTTGCGTCTTACGGGACTGTGCCCAAGGCTTTCAAGGAAATCGTCAAGAGCAATATGTCTTACAGTTTCAATATCCATAATGATGGGAACGTATATAATAAGGTAAGGAAAATCCTCCGAAACGAACTTCGGAGGATTTGAATTGGTAATAAAAGAACCTACCTACGGCACGAACAGCAGGGCGAACTCAACCTTGCGCCTTACCTCAAGTCCTTTGAGGACCTTGCCGCGGTACATCCTGAACGACACGTACTCGCGGTAGATGTCCCTGTCGCCGGCCTCTAACTTGCGTACCAGCCGGCTTTTCTTCAGGCGTCCGCCGCCGAGCAGCCGGTACACCCCGACATTGTAGGAGAGGACGGCAAGCAGCACCGAGTCCTTGCCGAAGCGGCGGAACACGGCGCAACGCTCCATGATGTCT
>NZ_HF986843.1:0-577 GCF_000431195.1 Prevotella sp. CAG:255
TGCGTTCACCAAGGCACGTTTCAATACGTCGTCCTGGTTTGTGGAATATTGTCTTTCAGCAAGTCTCCAGATTTTGTTTGAACCTTCCTCATAAACCTTGTTGAAGATTACACATCTCGCTATGATTTTTCCATCTTCGTTTTTCAAATAGGCGGCACTTGCGTCAACCGAGTCGCGATAGAAACAATGATAGCCTTTGTCTGTCATGCATGAATAGAAGTCACCCTCGCATTCACCCGAGTCATAAATATCATTGAAATTATCATCAACGAACAAACGGTTTTCTTTCGGCAGCGATGAAATTGAGAAAGCCTGCCAGTCCTGTGTGAAGCATTCCTGCAAATAGATGATTACGCTTTCCGGCAATGTCCTTCCGAAAGAGGTTTCCATGATTAAATGCCTGATGAATTTTCCTGCTTTCATCTTGAACACCTTTCCTCCGTTGTCATGGTTGATATACCTTACAGCCTTTGAATCACCGTCTTCACATATCCCGTTGTACTTGTCGGTTTCATATTTGCCTGAACGGAAGGTATAGTTAATCAGGTTTACTTCATATTGTAAGCCATCATCCTCG
>NZ_HF986844.1:0-1361 GCF_000431195.1 Prevotella sp. CAG:255
CAAGTATTGTGTTGGCATATTTTTGTGAGTTGTTGAGTATAGTGAACATCTTTATATGTCGTGTTGCAGCGAAGGTCCTTTAATAAAATAGATAATGTCTTAGCTTTGGTTTACATTTATCTGTAATTTGACTGTTTTTCTTTACATATTATTGCTTTGTTGTTGGTATTTGTATTTTTATAACATTAGAATTTTTGCGTGAATTGAAATTTGTATATATTTGCATGCAACTTTTAAAAACACAAATATGAAGAGAATAAAACGAATCAGTGCAATTTTGGTTTTGTGCACATTGTTGTGTCTGCCTGAGCTGCATGCCCAGATTAGCAAATCTCCGGTCGACACGATACCTTTTGAACTGGGTGCCGACAACCGTCTGTATGTGACAGTCTATATCAACGGGCAGGACGACCGCCCCCTGCGCTTTCTGCTGGACACTGGAGCGACGGATGTGGTGCTTAATTCCAATTCGCCGCGCACCGAAGGGCTGGCTGCCTTTACGGGAAGTGTGGAGAACAATAGCGCCAATTCGGTGGAAACCCTGTTGGATACGGGAGCGACGGACGTGGTGCTCAATTCCAATTCGCCGCGAACCGAAGGGTTGGCTTCCTTTACGGGAAGTGTGGAGAACAATAGCGCCAATTCGGTGGAAACCATTCCTTCCACAGAGCCCTCGCAGGTGGTGAGGATGGGCAGCCGGGCCATTTCCGGCTTGAAACTGGTAGCTATTCCTTATCCGCCCGATGCTTGGGACGGTGTGCTGGGGCTGTCTTATCTGAGGAACTTTGATGTCCGCATTGATTATCGGCGGAAATCCATCTTCCTGTATGAATTGGGCGACGGGCAGAAGGCGGCATCGGACAAGGCTGTCAGGCTGAAGATGGACTATCGTCTTGGAGATCCTGGAGAGTCTGGAGTGCCGGTCGTTCCGGTCGGCGTGCGTGTCGGCGGAGTGGATTATAGCTATTCCTTATCCGCCTGATGTCTGGGACGGCGTGCTGGGGCTGTCTTATCTGAGGAATTTCGATGTCCGCATCGATTATCGGCGGAAATCCATCTTCCTGTATGAACTGGGCGACGGGCAGAAGGCAGCATCGGACAAGGCTGTCAGGCTGAAGATGGACTATCGTCTGGGAGTGCCGGTCGTTCCGGTCGGCGTGCGTGTCGGCGGAGTGGATTATCTGGTGTCGGTAGAGGTGGATACCGGTTCCGACCGTGTGTTCGATCTCAATACACCTTTCGTCCGTCGCAACGGCCTGCTGGGCACACAGAAACCATTTGCCATCTCGCGCATAGCCGGTACGGTGAAGGACGGCGATGAACTTCAGAATGTGTACTTCGATTCGGTAACACTGGGAGAT
>NZ_HF986845.1:0-201 GCF_000431195.1 Prevotella sp. CAG:255
AAGCCCCTCGTAGCTGTATACAAAATCATTAGGATAATTGGATGTTGTTTTCAGGCACTTGTCAAAGCACAGTCTTGCAGAGTCATAGTCGTTAATGCTAAGATAATAATATCCTTTAATTGCATAAAAAATTTCCAAGCCTTTTTTGATTTTGCCATATTTATCAAATCTTCCGCTCATTTTTTCATATACATCCAAGGC
>NZ_HF986845.1:281-938 GCF_000431195.1 Prevotella sp. CAG:255
AATAAGTGGCCCTAAAGAGTAGGCTGTTTCTCTTTTATATCCGTATTTGGAGTAAAGTCCATACAGCTTTTCGCGTATGCTTATGACAGAGTCTATGTTGCCTTTAAGTTTATATATATTTGCTTTCTGCTCGTATGTAATAATAGCATTTAACGTGTCTTTTGCCTTCATTGCGTATTTAAACGCCAGGCTATTTTCGTGGAAGGCATCGCTGAAGGCAAACTGGCTTTTTAAAATCTCTGCCGACCATACGTGTATTCTGTGCAGTGTAAGGAAGTCGCAGCTGCAGTCAGTGGTGTCTGCCTTTGTTGCCGCTTCATGAAAATACTGCAATGCCATGGGGGCATCCTTGCCGTCAAAGTATGCGCATCCAAGGATATAGTATGCGAGCATACGTTCGTTAGAATCTCCGTGCTTGTCAAAATAGTCGGCAATGTCTTGGCTTCTTTGATATACGCACCCAATGATATAGTATGCGAGTATGCGTTCGTTAGAATCTCCGTGCTTGTCAAAATAGTCGGCAATGTCTTTCAGCGAGTCGGTGCTCATGGGCATTGCGAGTTTGTTTCTTACTTTAGCCTTTAGCAGCAGCAGCTTCATGTGCCGGCTTTTGTTCATGGCGCTTTCTCCCTCCAGACTGTCAATAAGCGTCATCGC
>NZ_HF986846.1:0-25429 GCF_000431195.1 Prevotella sp. CAG:255
GGATGGGAATGATAAGTAATGGAATCCGTTATTTTAGATCTTATTAGGCTATCTTTGTGATGTGTATATCGAATGAGGGTTTTTAATTATGTGTTGGTGGCAAGTATATTATAAGGTTCATCCGATATAATACTGTTTAAAAAAAGTGAGTCTGATAAGCAATTAAAAAGGGACAGTAGAAATTTAGTGTATATTTATTTTATTAATTCCATATAAATTCCGACCTTTGCTTTATTGAAACAAATCAATTGGAAGTTCTTGCGCGTATCGTGCTGCCTTCAGAAATACTGGATTATTTTAATATAGTAAGTGTAGAACAGCCCTTTAGTGAGATTCGTATTCATCTTGACGAGTTAATGAATCTTCATTTATCTGAATATGTATATTTCGGGTCAAAAGGTTTTATGAATCCTGTCCATGTTACAGATTTCCCAATTCGTGCAATAATGTTGTTTTAATTATACGTCGTTGCAGATGGATGGATAGATATACGTACTGGCAAGAGGTTCTGTCTCCCAATTACGCTTGATGTGCCCAGCCAGGGCACCCGTTACCCCAAGGAGTTCTAGACTTTTTTTAAAGAGATATATGGAGACATCCCAGGTGACTTGCCGTACACTTGAGACATTCTACCACATAAATGCACATACGTTTGAAAAGCAGTGCAAAGAATAATTAAGCGTTTTTGGGTAGTGTTTCATCGAGTGTGTCTGAATCAAGTTGACTTAACCCCGAATCGGGTATGAGGATTCGGTCGGATTCTTGCTTTATATTGAGCGGATTTTCCTTAGATTTTTCGCAGGCATAGCAGGTTAAGTCAGGAAGAAGCTGGCAAAAAGTCGCCAATAGAAAACAAAAAGGCGGCTGAAAGCATGAAAGCACAAAATAGATCTTTGTCTATTTTGAGTTTTTCACGAATATCCTGTGCTTTATTGTATTCTTTAACAATTCGTCTTATCTACGACAGATCTAAGCCTCAGTGGCATTATTTTGTTGTAAAGCCTGGTGATTTTAATATATTTCTTATATTTACTAAAAGTTTTATAGCAATTATTTCAAGGGAGTAGTATAAGGCGGTATGTTTGTGCTGTTTCAACTATTTCTTTAGTTTGTAATAATCAAAATACGGAGGGATGATAAATTTTGCATAATAATTTTTTACGTTTAGTACTTGTCGCTCATTGTAATATTTATTATTTGTGATAAATATATAAAAAATAAAGCGATGGCTTTCACAAGCAATCGCTCTATATCTTCAATAGGTATTAGTTTTTTAAGGTAAAAAGATTGTTTTCAGGATAACAGTTGCAAATATAACCACTTTTTTTATATTATCCAAGAAAAATCTTTTATTATTTTGATGTAATATTTCTGTGTGCCCACACATTATTAAAATTAACCTATTTTAAGTCTTTGGCGGGAAAATCGGATAAAATTCAGTCGTTTTCTTATAGTTTAAAAATACTTTCTTTGAACTTTTTAGTAATATATATTTGTTTTTATGAACCAAAAACTGTAATTTTGGCCATATGAAAAAAAATGTAATAAGTTATAGAAGGTTATTTTTAACTTTAATAGTATTGTTATCAGCCACAGTATCTGTTTTTGCACAGTATTCTAATAAACGTGATTTTAGAGGCGCATGGATACAATGTGTGAACGGTCAGTTTATGGGTATGAGTACAAAACAGATGCAAGATACTTTGACCTCTCAACTTGACAGATTGAAAGAATGTGGGGTTAATGCTATTATATTTCAGGTTAGGCCAGAATGCGATGCTTTGTATGTAAGTAAGTACGAGCCTTGGAGTCGTTTTCTTACCGGTGTGCAAGGTAAAGCACCGTATCCATTTTGGGATCCTTTGAACTGGATGATAGATCAGTGCCATAAGCGTGGCATGGAACTTCATGCCTGGATTAATCCCTTTAGAGCAAAGACAAAAACAACGAATCAACTTGCCTCAACTCATATAGCCATAAAACATCCTGAACTAGCTTTTGCCTATGATGGCCAGATGATACTCAATCCGGGTATTCCTGAAGCAAGAGATTATATAGTGGATGTCGTTAAAGATATTGTAAGCAGATATGATGTTGACGGATTGCATATAGATGATTACTTTTACCCTTATCCTGCTCCTGGGCAAACCATACGGGATGATGCTGAGTTTGCAAAATACAATAACGGCATTAAAAATAAAAATGATTGGAGACGTGATAATGTTAATGTCTTTATTAAACAACTTTATGAAGCTATTCATGAAACCAAACCATGGGTAAAGTTTGGTATATCTCCGTTTGGTATATATAGAAATAAAAAGAGTGACCCGTTGATAGGAAGTAAGACATCCGGACTTCAGAATTATGATGATCTGTATGCTGATATATTAATGTGGGTTAATAATGGATGGGTAGATTATTGTGTGCCGCAGCTCTATTGGGAAATAGGACATAAAGCAGCTGATTATGAGACTTTAATCAAGTGGTGGAATAAATATGCAGGGAAAAGACATCTATATATTGGAGAGGATGTAATACGTACCGTAAAATGTCCGGATTTGGTAAATAGAAGTATAAATCAAATGCCTGCCAAGCAAAAACTTCATTGGGAAATGAATAATGTGCAAGGTACGGTTCTGTGGTATGCCAAGGCGGTAACGGATAATGTTGGCAATTATGGCTCAATGTTGAAAAATGTATATTGGAAGTATCCTGCGCTCGTTCCGCAGATGAAATATATAGACGGAAAGGCACCTAAAAAAGTCAGAAAGATGAAGTTTCTGGCATTTGAGGACGGAATTGTACTGTTCTGGAAGGCTCCTAAAGGCAAAGATTGGTCAAACAAGGCCGTAAAGTATGTCGTATACAAATTTGTTAAAGGTGAAAAAATAAATATTGATGATCCTTCAAAAATAGTTGCAATAACTTCTGACGAGTTCTATAAAATACCGGCTAGTGCGATTAAGCCTGGTGAAAAGCACTATTATGTTGTGACTGCTTTAGATAGATTGAGTAATGAAAGTAAACCGCGTAAGAAATCAATAAGATATTAAATAAGATGAAAACAACAGAATCAACAATAGTTCAGTTAAAGAGGTTCTTTAATAAAGTTTCTCAAAAATTCCCGAGTACAGAAGAACCGGTTATAATGACGGATATTCATTTGAGTGTTTCTCAGGATACCGGTGAGCTTCTTGCTTTTGATGATAATGACAATGAAATCACTCGTTGTGTTGTTGATCAATGGATTAATTGTAAAGAACAGGATTTTTATATAAATATAGCAGGTGTATTGCGTGATGTTCTTAAACAGATGGGTGATGTTGTTGATTGCTTGTCGATACTGAAGCCATATAGTTTTATTTTGGAAAATGATGACAGAGAACATTTTGCAGAGCTGTATCTTGTCGACAGTGATATAAGAATCATTGGAGGTGATTTGATGAATGGTCTTGATGACGATTTGAATAGATTTCTTGATAACCTGTTAAAAGAATAGGTTAGTCGACTTCTTTTACACTTTTCCCTTTTTGCAGAAAATCTTCATTTTTGTTTGCTGTTTGAAAATATAGTATTATTTTTGCATTTGCAAACTCGAGTTTGCAAATTATAGGTAAAAACATGAAAAATGAAATAAGGCATTTAGGGGTTGTCGATACTGTTGATGTCGGATTGATAAAAGTACGTATAACCCAGACATCAGCATGCTCGTCGTGTAAGATGTCCGGTAATTGCAACGCTTCTGAAAGCAAAGAGAAGGTGGTTGATGTATATTGTGATAATCACTATGGTTTGAAAACTGGTGACAATGTTATAGTTATTGCATCTCAGCGTACGGGCTTTTTTGCAGTTTTGTTGAGTTCTGTGATTCCTTTGATTATACTTGTTGCTGTTCTGGCCATTGCTTTTGTTATTACACAAAGTGAGGTTTCTGCGGCGTTGTTCAGTTTATGTTCGCTCATACCTTATTATCTTATACTATACTATATGAGAGAGAAAATACGAGTTAAATTGTCGTTTCATATTGATCCGTTGAGTGTAAATACATTCGGCGATAATGGGTTGAAATTATAATTACTAACTAAAACAAATACAAAACTTATGAATTTTATTTTAATTGCAGTAATTGTACTTGGTGGTATTGCGTTAATATCAGCTGTGATATTGTACGTGTGCTCTAAGAAGTTTGCTGTTCATGAAGATCCCCGCATAGGGCAGGTGTCTGCCATTTTGCCAGGAGCTAATTGCGGAGGATGTGGTTATCCGGGATGTTCCGGTATGGCTAGTGCATTAGTTAAGGGAGCAGATGCAGGCTCTATTGACGGACTATTCTGTCCTGTTGGCGGTTCCGATGTTATGGGGCAAGTTGCTGATTTATTAGGTATGGCTGTTGCAAACACAGAGCCTAAGGTTGCAGTTGTCCGTTGTAACGGAACGTGCGAGTTGCGTCCTCGTATTGCAGTTTATGATGGCTTAAAAACATGTACGGCTGTAAATTCTTGCGGTGCGGGAGAGACTGGCTGCGGATATGGTTGCCTGGGCTGTGGCGATTGCGTCAATGCTTGCGCTTTTGGTGCAATTGCAATGAATCAGGAAACAGGACTTCCTGAAGTTGATGAGGAAAAATGTACTTCATGTGGAGCCTGCGTAAAAGCTTGTCCTCGTAATATTATTGAGCTTCGTAAAAAGGGAATAAAGAATCGCCGCGTATATGTCCGTTGTGTAAACAAGGATAAGGGCGCTATTGCCATGAAGACATGTAAGGCTGCATGTATCGGTTGTGGCAAATGCGAAAAGGAATGTAAGTTTGATGCAATAAAAATAGAAAATAATCTTTCTTATATTGACCCTGAAAAATGCCGCTTGTGCCGCAAGTGTGTTGAAGCATGTCCTACACATGCCATTGTTGCAGTGAATTTCCCTGCTCCTAAAGTACGTACAGAAGCATCTGGACAGAATGTGGAAAGTGTAGCTTCTTCAGAAAAAGTTAACCCTAGTGTAGAATCAAAACAGAAGGAGATAAAGGAATGAAATTGAGAACATTTAGAATAGGCGGTATACATCCGGAGGAAAATAAATTGTCATCAGAGGTCGTTACCACTGTAGCAAAATTGCCTCAGCAGGCCATATTCCCTTTGTCACAGCATATTGGTGCACCGGCAAAACCTGTCGTAAAGAAAGGTGATAAGGTTAAGGTGGGAACTTTAATTGCTGAAGCCGGAGGCTTCGTTTCAGCTCCGATTTTTTCTTCTGTATCAGGAACAGTGCTGAAGGTTGAAAGTGCCATAGATGCAACGGGTTACCGTAAACCTTCAATTATTATTAAGGTTGAAGGTGATGAATGGGAAGAAAGTATTGACCGTTCTGATAAGTTGGAACTTCTTTCAGCTCATCCGGAGCTTACGCCTGAAGAGATTGTTGAGCGTATTAAGAAAGCCGGAGTTACAGGTATGGGTGGAGCCGGTTTCCCTACATTTATAAAATTATGTCCTCCTCCTACAGCTAAAGCTGAATGTGTTATCCTGAACGGAGTGGAGTGTGAGCCTTATATAACATCTGACTACAGGCTTATGATGGAGCATGCAGATGAGATTCTTGTGGGACTTGATTTGCTTATGAAAGCTGCAAAGGTTGATAAAGGCTATATCGGTATTGAGGAAAACAAGCCAAAAGCTATTGAATTGTTTGAACAAAAGACGGCTTCAAATCCGAACATAGAAATTGTTCCGTTGGCAAAGAAATATCCTCAAGGCGGAGAAAAGCAGCTTGTTGATGCAGTTATTCGTCGCCAGGTTCCTGCACCTCCTGCAATTCCTGTTAATGTAGGAGCAATTGTGCAGAATGTAGGTACGGCTTATGCTGTATATCAGGCAGTAATGAAAAACAAGCCTTTATTTGAAAGATATACAACCGTTACGGGTAAGAAACTGGCTCATCCGGCTAACTTCCTTGTGCGTATGGGTACTCCAATGATTGATCTAATTAATGAGTGTGGAGGAATGCCTGAAGGCGACAATAAACTGTTGGCTGGAGGACCAATGATGGGAAAAGCCCTTACTTCAGTTGAAGTGCCTATCTGTAAAGGAACTAATAGTGTTACGATACTTAGTGGAAATGACGCTAAGCGCAAAGCTCCTCAGCCTTGTATCAGATGTGCAAAGTGTGTAAGTGCATGTCCCATGGGGCTTGAGCCGTATCTTCTTGCTACTGCTAGTGCTAAGCATGATTGGGAGAAAGTAGAGGCTGCCGGTGTAACGTCTTGTATTGAGTGCGGTTCATGTCAGTTTACATGTCCTGCTCACCGTCCTATGCTTGATAATATACGTTTGGGCAAGACTACAGTTATGGGCATAATCAGAGCCCGCAGCGCAAAAAAATAAATCCATTTTATCTGATTGTATTTTCATTTAGATGAATAATGGCAAAAATTAATTTAAAACGATGAGCAAATTAATAGTATCATTATCGCCACATGCGCATGGAACAGATAGCGTTGAGCGCAATATGTATGGCGTGATAATAGCATTGTTACCCGCATTGCTGGTATCATTTTTGTATTTCGGAATAGGTTCGGTTGTTGTATGTGCATCTAGTGTGGCAGCCTGTATGTTCTTTGAGTGGGCCATCACTAAATATATAATGAAAAAAGAGCCTACGCTAACTGACGGATCGGCAATTCTAACAGGTCTGTTGTTGGGATTCAACCTTCCGTCTAACCTTCCGGTTTGGATAATTATTATTGGTGCCTTAGTGGCTATTGGTATCGGCAAGATGACATTTGGCGGATTAGGATGTAATCCTTTCAATCCGGCTTTGGTCGGCCGTTGTTTCTTGTTGGTGTCTTTCCCGGCACAGATGACATCGTGGCCTGTTGCCGGTCAGCTTACAAGTTATGTTGACGCCCAAACAGGAGCAACTCCTTTGAGTATAATGAAAGAAGCAATAAAATCAGGCGATCCGACTGTACTTGACAGACTTCCTGATTCAGTTTCACTGCTTTTGGGTAATCCCGGTATAAATCATGGAGCCGGAACCATAGGCGAGATCTGTGCCTTGGCCCTTATCATAGGTCTGATCTATATGCTTTGGAAGAAAATCATAACATGGCATATACCTGTAAGCATCTTGGCTACGGTTTTTGTTTTCTGTGGCTTGTTGCATGTTGCCAATCCTATTTATGCTAACCCCGTTGCAGAATTGCTAACTGGAGGACTTATGCTTGGAGCAATATTTATGGCTACTGATTATGTGACATCTCCAATGACTCATAAAGGACAGATTATCTATGGTATAGCTATCGGTGCTTTGACTGTTATAATCAGAAATTGGGGTTCATATCCGGAAGGAATGTCTTTCGCAATTCTGATTATGAATGCGTTCACTCCGCTAATAAATGCATATGTTAAACCAAAGCGTTTTGGAGAAATTGTAAAGGAGGATAAAAAATGAAAAAGTTAGAATCGTCAATAACAAATATGGTGCTTGTCCTTGTTGGTGTGGCACTTATTACAGGCGGAATTCTTGCGTATGTAAACCATATAACAGAGGCACCGATAAAACTTCAGGCAGAGAAAACTCTTGCTGATGGTATTAAAGCCGTTATGGGTGGCGTTCAGCTTTCAGTAGCAGAAAACGACACTATAAAGCAGACTATAAAAGGCAAGGAAGCTGTATTTGTAATTCATAAGACAGTTGATTCAAATAAACAAGATTTAGGAGTAGCAGTTGAAAGTACCACCGGTGGTTTTGGCGGCGACCTGAAAGTATTGGTTGGTTTTGATAAAGACGGTAATATCTTAGGATATACTATACTTCAACATGCAGAAACCCCAGGACTGGGAGCTAAAGCAGACAAGTGGTTCCAAAAGGATGGTAAGGGAAGCATCATAGGCAAGAATCCAAATAAAGACAACCTTACTGTGAAAAAAGACGGAGGTGATATAGATGCTATCACAGCTTCGACCATTACCAGCCGTGCTTTCCTGCTTGCTGTTACCCAGGCTTACAACGCCTATAAGTCAGGCCATGTAGATGCTAATACATCGGCTACAGGGCATTATGAAAAATAATTGTATTTAAATGTAGATAATTATGAATTACTTAAAAATATTAACAAATGGTATAGTCAAGGAGAATCCTACCTTCGTACTTCTTCTTGGTATGTGTCCTACATTGGCAACCACGACATCTGCTATAAATGGTCTGTCAATGGGATTAGCCACAATGTTTGTGCTTATATGCTCAAACCTGGTAATATCTTTGATAAAGAATCTGACTCCAGATATGGTTCGCATTCCGGTGTTTATTGTTGTGATTGCATCGTTTGTAACTATACTTCAGATGATAATGCAAGCTTTTGTTCCGACGATTTACGCTACTTTGGGTCTTTATATACCTTTGATTGTTGTTAACTGTATCATACTTGGACGTGCTGAAGCTTTTGCTTGCAGCCATGGACCTGTAGAAAGTTTGTTCGATGGTTTAGGTATGGGTCTTGGATTCAGTATTGCGCTTACATTGCTTGGCGCTGTACGCGAAATTCTTGGAGCCGGTTCTATCTTTGGAATCGTGCTGCTGCCGGAGACAAGCAACATGCTTCTTTTCATTCTGCCTCCTGGAGCATTTATAACTTTGGGATATCTTATTGCAATTGTAAACAGATTTAAGAAAGCGTAAATTATGGAATATTTATTGATTTTTATATCAGCAATATTTGTGAACAACATCGTGTTGTCACAGTTCTTGGGAATATGTCCGTTCCTTGGCGTGTCTCAAAAGGTATCCACTTCACTTGGAATGGGAGCGGCTGTTGCTTTTGTGCTTACGCTTGCAACGATTGTAACTTATCTGGTGCAGATATATTTGCTTGACCCATTTGGCTTGCAATATCTACAGACAATAACCTTTATATTGGTTATCGCAGCCTTAGTACAGATGGTTGAGATTATCCTTAAGAAAGTTTCTCCTGCTCTTTATCAGGCGTTGGGTATCTTCTTGCCTCTTATCACCACTAACTGTGCTGTGTTGGGTGTGGCTATTCTTGTTATCCAGAAAGACTTTTCGTTGATACAGAGCGTTGTTTATGCATTTTCTACGGCGTTGGGATTTGCTTTGGCATTGGTCGTATTTGCTGGAATACGAGAGCAGCTGTCAATGGTGAATATCCCTAAAGGTATGCGAGGCATGGCCATTGTACTTGTTACGGCAGGTCTTTTAAGTTTGGCTTTCTTGGGATTCTCAGGAGTAGATACAGGCTTAAGGACTTTGTTTGGTTTAGATTAATATCTTGTATAATCAGAATATTAACGCATGTCTGTTTGGTGGCAAGAAAAGACAATCACGAGTCTTTCCTTGCCACTTTTATTAGTATTCTTTATGTGTGTTTGTTTCATCGGTTAAATTGAGGATATTTTGATGATGGCATGGGGTAGTGTGTAATCCTTAATCAATCTTTAGTATTTTGCCGTAACTTTCCTTTTTGAGACTCTGAGGGTAGTTATTTCTAGGTATTGTTCGTTATGTTTAGAAAACATACAAAAGTCATCGATTCATACTTCTTATATGGTAGAATTGGTTGAATGTATTTACAGGGTAGGTAAAAGCATTGAATGGCGGTCACTTTAAGTCAAATTTTCAGCAAGTAGAAGTTTATGTGAATTTTGAAAGACGAAAAGTGAAAGTAAAAGGAGTAGATAATGTTTGTATTTTCTCTTTTGTGTAATTAGTTTTGATGAAAGTGTAATTGAAAGGGCATATGTATGTTTCAAATCATTAACCTATTGTTTTTGTATCGTAAATGGGTCGTTTTTAATACAAAAGTGACCCGATTATGATATGAAAATCAATGGTTTTTTATGGCTAATCTTGCAAATAAGATAGGCTGCAATTAGTATGCGTTCTTAAAGCATTGTTTATCTTTTACTATTTTCAGACAATCTTTTATGTTTTTATTCTGTTGCTGAAAATGAATATTTAAAGTTGAGCATTATTGTCTCATGGAGATATATGCCGTTTTCATATGTCTTTATAGAGGCGTAAGCGGTGTTGTCTGAAAATGTGTGTGAATAGTCAAATTTCCAATGTAAATTTTGAGTTGTCAAATAATGGATGTATGATATAGTGACGGATAAATTTATTTGAGTTAAAAATAATCAAATGTTATCTATACAGCGAAAAATAATATAACTTTGTCTTCAGTTATTTGTTTATATATATCTAAAAAACATAAGCCCATACATAGGGTTTAGTATAGGTAATTTGTTAATTCTTATTTTAAAAAGATGAAACATACAATTTTAGTAACAGGAGGTACTGGATTTATCGGTTCTCATACCACAGTAGAGTTGCAGCAGGCCGGATATAATGTGGTAATAGTTGATAATTTGTCTAATTCTAAGCCGGAAGTGGTTGACGGAATAGAAAAAATCACAGGTATTCGTCCGGCTTTTGAGCAAGTTGACTGTTGTGACTTAGCTGCAATGGATAAGGTCTTTTCTAAATATGGAGATATTAGCGGAATAATACATTTTGCTGCAAGTAAAGCCGTTGGTGAAAGTGTGCAGAAGCCGTTGCTGTATTATAGAAATAATATAACAAGTTTGCTTAATTTGCTTGAATTAATGCCTGCACACAATGTAAAGGGACTTATCTTTTCTTCAAGTTGCACGGTATATGGTCAGCCTTCGCCGGAGAATCTGCCTGTAACAGAAGAAGCTCCTATACAGAAGGCCTTGAGTCCTTATGGCAACACAAAGCAGATTAATGAGGAAATAATTCAGGATTTCATTCATAGCGGAGCACCTGTTAAGTCTGTTATTTTGAGATACTTTAATCCTATAGGAGCACATCCTTCAGCTCTTATTGGCGAATTGCCAAATGGCGTTCCAATGAATCTTATTCCTTTTGTGACACAGACGGCTATTGGCATCAGAGGACAGTTAAAGATTTTTGGCAACGACTATAATACTCCTGACGGAACATGTATTCGTGATTACATCTATGTAGTAGATCTTGCAAAGGCACATGTTAAGGCAATGGAGAGAGTGCTTGATAATCCTTCTACGGATGCCGTTGAGATATTCAATATAGGTACAGGTAAAGGCGTAAGTACTCTTGAAGTTGTTGAAGGATTTGAAAAGGCTACAGGTGTTAAGGTTAATTGGGAATATGCGCCTCGTCGTGAGGGGGATATAGAGAAAGTTTGGGCTGATCCGGCTAAAGCTAACAATGTCTTGGGGTGGAAAGCTGAGACCGGCTTAGAGGAGACTCTGCGTTCTGCCTGGAAATGGCAGTTGAAGCTTAGGGAAGACGGAGTTCAATAATTGACATTAGCAATAAACGTATATTATATTTATATCTGCCTGTAAAAAAATATTTTATGGGCAGATAATTTTTTATACTAAATTGGTTATTTTTATTCTGTAGTCTTTTTGAATTTTTATCGTGTAAATTACAATAAAAATTAGGAGTTTATTTATTGTTTCCTTTTGCTATAATTTGCAAGTCAGGTTTATAACATTTTATTATAATAAAAATGAACTTTCAGCCGTCTGTTTGCAATTTATGGCAAGGACTGAAAGTTCATTTTGAGCATAAAATTATCTGAAAAGATTATTTTAGCATACTTTATGTGATCCGTCTTTAATTACAACGTCATAAACTTTTGGCTCTCTGCCATATTTCTCGTTGTATTTTTCTTTAGCATCATTTACAAAAGAATCATAAAGTTCTTCTTTTACCAGATTTATTGTGCATCCGCCAAAACCGCCGCCCATTATTCGGCAACCGGTAACACCATGTGCTTTTGCAATTTCAACCAGGAAGTCTATTTCTTCACAAGAAACTTCATAGTCTTTGCTTAAGCCCTCGTGGGTCTCATACATTTTTTTGCCAACTGTTTCATAGTCGCCTTTTGTCAAGGCATCACAAACAGCGAGCACTCTGTCTTTCTCGCCAAGAACAAATGTTGCTCTCTTTATATCCTCGTCGCTGACTTCAGATTTAACAGAGTCGAGCATGTCCCAGTCTGCGTCGCGTAGTGTTTCAATCTTTCTATCAGGATATTTGTTCTTCAAAGCCGCAACAACGTTTTCGCAACTCTTGCGTCTGTCGTTGTAAGCAGAAGATGCCAGCTCATGCTTTACAACAGAGTCGAGCAGAACAAGCTTGTATCCTTTCGGATCAAATGGGAAGTATTCAAATTCGCGGCTTCTGCAGTCAAGGCGCATGAGTTTGCCCTCTTTGCCGAATACGCTTGCAAACTGATCCATTATTCCGCAGTTTACACCACAGAAATTATGTTCTGTTGCCTGGCCGGCAAGAACCAGATCCCATTTTTCTACTTTATTGTCACCAAACAAATCATTGAGGGCAAATGCAAAGCAGCTTTCCATTGCTGCAGACGATGACATGCCTGCACCGAGAGGAACGTCACCGGCAAATGCTGTGTTGAAGCCTTTTACGTCAACCCCTCTTTTTTTCATCTCTTGTACAATGCCGTAAATATAGCGTGCCCAACTTGTTTTGGGGCCTTCAGGATCGTTTACATTAAATTCAACGCGGTCTTTCAAGTCAATGGCGTAAGCCATTACTGTATCTGTTCCGTTGGGGCGGATTTCGCACATTATGCCCTTGTCTATAGCTCCGGGGAAAACAAATCCGCCGTTATAGTCTGTATGTTCTCCTATAAGGTTGATTCTTCCGGGTGATGCATATACATTGCCTGTTTTTCCATCAAAATGCTTGATGAACCGGCTTCTTACAAATTCTATGTCCATGTCGTGTTCTTTTTATTATAGGTTAATATTATTTTTCTACACCAAATTTATATATTGTTTTTTGTTTATATTGATTTTCTGGTTTTAATATTACAGAAGGGAAATAAGGATGGTTTGGTGTGTCTGGGAAATGTTGAGCTTCAAAACATATTGCGCTTCTTCTTGGGAATGTGGCCCCGTGTTGTCCTTTGTATCCGTCAGCCCAATTGTCGGTATATACTTGCATTCCCGGTTCTGTGGTATACACTTCCATTGTTCTGCCGCTTATAGGTTCTTTGATGCGTGCAGCAAAACTGAGTTCGCCTTCTTCTTTTTTGTTCAGTACAAAGCAATGGTCATATCCTGCGCCATTCTTTATCTGCTCGTTGTCGGCATCAATGTCCTGTCCTACAGTTTTAGGCTTACGGAAATCGAAAGGAGTGTCTTTTACAAATCTTATTTCACCTGTAGGAATACACGTCTCGTCTATTGGCAGGTAGTAGTCTGCATTAATTTCGCAAATAAGATTGTCGATAGTCGGGGTCGGGTTTGCTATTCCTGCAAGACTGAAGAATCCGTGACTTGTCAGGTTTATTATTGTCTTTTTGTTTGTTGTTGCCATGTATTCAATGATAAGTTCATTGTCGTCATTGAATATGTATGCTACAGTTATTTTCATTTCTCCGGTGTAGCCCTCTTCACCGTATGATGAAACGTAGTTAAGAATAAGAGTTTCATCGTTCATTCTAAGTGCATCCCACACTTTGGCATTGAATCCTTTCAGTCCTCCATGCAAAGAGTTTGGACCATTGTTTATAGCTAATTGATATTCTTTACCGTTTAACTGAAACTTACCTTTGCATATTCTGTTGCCATATCTTCCGATTAATGTAGAAAGATAAGGTTCCGGACTGTTGATTACATCTTGTATATTATCATGCCCTTGTATTACGTTTGCGTAATTACCATTTTTGTCGGGCATCATAATTGCAACTATAGCACCTCCGTAGTTAGTTATTGCAACTTCGTTTCCTGATTTGTTCTTTAGAATAAATAGATCTGTATTTTTTCCGTCAATTGTGGTTTGAAAATCCTCTCTTTTCAAACCACAGAGGTTTGGTGTTTCATTTGTGTCCATAATATTACTTTTTAGTTAATAAATTCTATGCAAAGTAAACTAAAAAAGTTGAGAAACACAAATGAAACACCTAAAAATATCTCATATTGTTATTAAAAACCGTTAAAGGCAATCATTAAGAAAGTCGGCTACAATATAGCTACTTCCGCCAACGAAGATAAAGTCATCTTTATCTGCTTCTGCCAATGCTTTATTGTATGCAGTGGCCACGTCGGGATAGCATGTTGCCTCAAGATTAAGGCTTTCGCTTATTTCTTTAATTTTGTTTTCATCAATTGCCCTTTTGGTATTTGCATGAGTAAAATAATATATTGCCTTTTGTGGAAGAAGACTCATCACAGTTTGAATGTCCTTGTCATCAACCATTCCGAAAACAATTCTCATTTTACGGCATTGCTGCATATTGAGCTGCTTGCTGATATATTTCCATCCTCCGACATTGTGCCCTGTGTCGCATACAACTTTTGGGGTGTCCATAATCTTTTGCCAGCGTCCTTGCAGGCCTGTCAGTTCAGAAACGTGTCCGATACCCTCCTTTATATTTGCCCTGCTTATATTAATGCCACTTTCGGCCAATACTTTAACAGCACAGAGTATGGTATTAGTGTTTTTCTCTTGGTATATTCCTCCAAGTTCACCTTTTATATTGCCCAGGCTAATTGTTTCGTATTCGATGCCTCCGTCTGCCAATGCTTTAGAACTGATAATTTCTTTTTCCTTTTCGGCGAGGTATATTTTGCTGTGTTTTTGTTTAGCAGTGTCACAGAATACGGGTAGAGTTTCTTCTGTCGTTTCACCAACCACAACCGGTATGCCTTCTTTTATTATTCCGGCTTTTTCTCTCGCAATGGCTTCGAGCGTATTGCCCAAGAATTGTGTATGGTCAAAGCTAATATTGGTTATTATAGAGAGTATAGGCGTTATAATGTTTGTGCAGTCAAGCCTTCCGCCCAGTCCCACTTCGATAACAGCTATATCAACGCCTTGCTCTGCAAAGTATTTAAATGCCATAGCTGTTGTCAGTTCAAAGAAACTCGGGTGTAGAGACTCAAAGAAATGTCTTTCGTTCTCTACAAAATCTATTACATATTCTTTGCTGACACATTCTCCGTTTACCCTTATACGCTCGCGAAAATCCTTGAGATGCGGCGATGTATACAAGCCGACCTTATATCCGGCAGACTGCAATATTGAGGCTATCGTGTGAGAGCATGAGCCTTTTCCGTTTGTTCCGGCTATATGGATTGTCTTGAAGTTTTGGTGGGGGTGACCAAAATGTCTGTCAAGTTCGAGCGTATTATGCAACCCCTCTTTATAAGCAACAGCGCCCACTTTTTGAAACATAGGGACGCTGTTGTATAGATATTCAATTGTTTCTTCGTATGTCATTTTCTGAAACAGTCAGTTGTTAACTGAAGTAATTTCTGAATTTCTGGAATATGGTGCGTTTTGTAGCTGAGTCACCTTTAAAGTTATCGCTCTCGCGCATCTCTTCCAGAGCCTTCTTTTCTTTCTGGCTAAGTGTCTTCGGTACGTAAACGCTGATGTTTACAACCATGTCGCCATTGCCTCTGCCATATCCTTGAACTGCCGGCAGACCTTTGTTTCTGAGTCGCAGAGCCTTTCCGGGTTGAGTTCCCGGCTCAATCTTTACTCTTACGCGGCTTCCGTCAATTGTCGGAATTTCAACGCTTCCACCAAGAGCTGCGGTAGGGAAGTCAAGAAGAAGGTTATATATAATGTCGTTATCGTCACGGATAAACGTGTCGTTCGGCTCTTCTTCTATATATACCTGTATGTTTCCTGGTGTTCCGTTGTGTCTTCCTGCATTGCCTTTTCCTGGTACATTTACTATCATGCCTTCAGAGACACCGGCAGGAATGTTGATTTCAACAACTTCTTCACCCTTTACAACACCAGTTCCGCCGCAAGCGTGGCACTTGTTCTTTATAACTGTACCTTCACCGCCGCATGTAGGACATACGCTTTGAGTCTGCATCATGCCGAACAGGCTTTGAGTGGTGCGTGTCACCACGCCGCTGCCATGACATGTCGGACAGGTCTCTCTTGCGCTTCCGTCTTCAGCACCTGTTCCGTGGCAGTGGTTACATGTAACATCACGCTTTACTTTGAATTTCTTGGTAACGCCTGTTGATATTTCCTGCAATGTGAGTTTTACTTTCAGACGTAAATCCGAACCGCGTTGCTGAGCAGGACGATGCTGGCCTCCGCCGAATCCGCCTCCGCCAAAGCCGCCGAATCCTCCACGTCCGCCGAACACATCGCCAAACATGCTGAATATATCATCCATACTGAAACCGCCCGCACTGCTGAAACCGCCAAAGCCTCCGCCGCCGGCAGGACCGTTAAATCCAAACTGATCATATTGCTGTCTCTTCTGCGGGTCATGCAATACGTCATATGCCTCGGCTGCTTCTTTGAATTTTTCCTCAGCTTCCTTGTTTCCAGGATTACGGTCGGGATGATATTTTATGGCAATTTTTCTATATGCCTTTTTTATTTCGTCTTCAGAGGCGTCTTTGCTCACGCCAAGCACCTCATAATAATCTCTTTTTGCCATTGTTAAATGTTAGATGTTTATTGTCCAAAAACTTTTGTTACAAACATGCCCGTAAAGTTATTGCCCTACAGCAACTTTTGCATGTCTTATAACTTTGTCGTTGAGAGTATATCCCTTTTGGACACAGTCTAAGACTTTTCCTTTTTTATCATCGCCCATTCCGGGAACCATTGCCACAGCCTCATGATAGTCTGTGTCAAAGTCCGCATCTTCTGTCTTTATTTCTTTCACGCCAAGACTTTCCATCGTTTTGTTGGTCTTTTGGTGAATCAGTTTCATGCCTTCTCTTATGACTTCAATGTCATCAGTCTTCTCGGCATTTTCGATGGCGCGTTCCATATCGTCAATTATAGGCAGAAAAGCCTGAACAGCCTTTTCTGATCCGTTCAGTATCAGTTCGGTCTTTTCTTTCAGAGTCCTTTTCCTATAGTTGTCGAATTCAGCTACAGAGCGAAGATATTTATCCTTGAGAATCTCTATCTCTTTGAGAGCTTCTGCCAGAGGATCTTTTTCTTCCTCTTTTTCTTCATTTTCTTTATCTGTGTCGGCAGCGTTTTCTTCAGCCTCAGTGTCTTGTTTTTCTTCAGCCTCTTCAGTAGCAGTATTATCCTGGTTTTCTGCCTTTTCAGATTCTTTTTCTTTTTCTGCAGCGCTTTCTGATGATGCCTTTACTTGTTCATCATCTATATTAATTTTTTCTTTCTTGTCCATGATGTTAAAACTTTTTGTAGTACGTGCAGCAAAAATCTTGCCAAACCAAGTTGCTGACATTTATTCGTACATTTTGGCACGCTGTTCTTTCAGCTGTTCATCGTAAATATAGTCGTCATACTGCATGAGCTTGTCGATCGTTCCTTTAGGAGTAAGCTCTATTATGCGGTCTGCCACTGTCTGGATGAACTCATGGTCGTGGCTGCTGAACAGGATGTTGCCTTTGAATCCTACCAGGTTGTTGTTGAAAGCCTGGATGCTTTCAAGGTCAAGGTGGTTGGTTGGCGTGTCAAGGATAAGGCAGTTGGCGTTCTTGAGCTGCATACGTGCTATCATACAGCGCATCTTCTCACCACCGCTCAACACGTTTACTTTCTTCATCACTTCCTCTCCGCTGAACAGCATTCGGCCAAGATATCCTTTCATCATCACTTCGTTGCCGGTGCCAAACTGTCCAAGCCATTCAACGAGGTTCATGTCGCTGTTGAAAAACTCGGTGTTGTCGAGTGGGAGATAGGCTGTTGTTATTGTTACACCCCATTTATATGTTCCGGCGTCAGCCTGTCTGTTGCCGTTTATTATTTCAAACAAGGCTGTCATGGCTTTCGGGTTGTGACTCAGGAACACAACTTTCTGACCCTTTTCTATGTTGAAGTTTACATTGTCGAAAAGCACAGTTCCGTCTGCGTCAACAGCCTTCAGACCTTCTACTTCAAGAATCTGGTTGCCCGGCTCACGCTCCATCTGGAATATAATTCCCGGATACTTACGTGATGAAGGACGGATTTCTGCGATGTTAAGTTTTGCAAGCATCTTCTTGCGGCTTGTTGTCTGCTTACTCTTTGCCACGTTGGCAGAGAAACGGCGGATGAACTCTTCAAGTTCTTTCTTCTTCTCTTCTGCTTTCTGGCGCTGGTTCTGAGCCTGACGCAGTGCCAGCTGTGAACTTTCGTACCAGAACGAGTAGTTACCTGCGAACACTGTTACTTTGCCGAAGTCGATGTCTACGGTCTGTGTACTTACAGCATCAAGGAAGTGACGGTCGTGGCTTACCACCAATACAGTCTGTTCAACGTTGCTGAGATATTCCTCCAGCCACTGAACTGTGTCGAGGTCAAGGTCGTTGGTAGGCTCGTCGAGCAGCAGGTTGTCAGGATTACCGAACAGGGCCTTGGCCAACATTACGCGTACCTTCTCGTTGTTAGACAACTCGCTCATCTGCTTGCTGTGCAGATTCTCTTTGATTCCGAGGTTCGACAGCATTTGCGCTGCATCGCTTTCGGCATTCCATCCGCCCATCTCGGCAAACTTTTCTTCAAGCTCTGCCACCTTGTTGCCGTCTTCGTCGTTGAAGTCTTCTTTCATGTAGAGGGCTTCACGCTCTTTCATGTTCTGCCATAACGGCTGATGTCCCATAAGCACAGTGTCCATCACGCTGTACTCATCATATTTAAAGTGATCCTGATCCAATACGGAGAGACGCTCTCCAGGGCCAAGCTCAACGCTTCCTTTGTTTGGCTCAAGTTCTCCGCTTATGGCTTTAAGCAGAGTTGATTTGCCTGCACCGTTGGCGCCGATCACGCCATAGATGTTGCCGTTTGTGAACTTGATGTTTACATCCTTGTAAAGTACTCTCTTTCCAAACTGAATTGCAAGATTTGTGACTGTTATCATTCCTATTTTACCTTGTATTATATTTTGGCTGCAAAATTACAACTTTTTATCTGATATTCCAAATTTAAGATAAAAGGCTTTGTAAACATTTCGTGTAAACGGCAGAAAACTTGCTGTTTGGGCTTTAAATGGCTGACTATTAATAGCTTTAGTCATTTGTCGGTATCTGCTTGTCGTGCTGTTGTATGTTATGTTCTTTCACTTTTGTATGATAGTGTCTGCATGCTGAATTACAATGTTGTGGCAGACGCCACATTAAGTTTGTCGATGTCCATGTTACATCTTAAACCCCAATCTGTCATTAGACCGCACATAGTCTATTTTGTGCATTCCTGCTTTCAGCCCGTCTTTTTGTTTCTGTTGTCGTCTTTTCCCGTCTTTTTCTTGATACTGTCCGTTATGTCTGCAAAAATCTAACGAAAATATGCTCAATATTAAGCAAAAATCCCGACCGGATAATAACACCAGATTGGAGTTAAACTCATGTAGCGCCTGCGGGAAACATTATCAAAGGCTTGTAACAAAAGTTTTGTTTATTTTATATACAGCACGAATCGTCTTCTTGCATATTCTTCTTGCATTTTTCTGATGCCCGTTTGTGCTGTCGGTATGGCTTGTTCTTGTGTCTGTCGTTCACATCCTGCTGAAGAAAATCATGCGCCATACGGGCGTTCCGTCAATCTTTATCAGCCATGCGGCAAGGGCGAGAGCCACGCATATTGTTATAATAACAACCGTTCCGGCTCTCACCAGTCGCGGCGGCACGCCGCCTATTATGTTGCGCACCTTCTCGCTTCTTAGTTCTATGTTGTCTTTTTCGTCCATGCTCCGTTTCCTTTCTTTCTTTCTTTCTTTTATATGTTGCCGTCTGTTGTGCCGGCGTCGTGTGTCCGTGGTTGTGTATGCGCCTTGCCGGTTGCCGGCGGCTGTCGTGCTGCGGCGGCTGAGGCTCAGTTGCCGAGTTCAAGCTGGTTCTTTACCAGTTGGTAGTACATTCCGCGCTTCCCGGTGAGTTGCTCGTGAGTGCCTGTCTCTGCCACGTGCCCGCCGTCTATCACCACTATGTTGTCGGCATGTCTTACCGTGCTCAGCCTGTGCGCCACTATCACCACCGTGCGCCCTTTGTAGAAGCGGCTCAGGTTTTCAACTATGGCACGTTCGTTGTTGGCGTCGAGCGAGTTGGTTGCCTCGTCCAGAAATATGTAGTGAGGATTCTTATACACCGCCCTTGCTATCAGTATGCGCTGCTTCTGTCCCTGGCTCAGTCCCATGCCGTCGCGTCCTATCTTTGTGTCGAACTTCAGCGGAAGGCTCATCACGTAGTCTTTTATACAGGCTATCTCTGCCGCCTTTACCATCCGTTCCTTGTCAATGTCGCCGTCGTCAACGGCAATGTTGCGCGCTATTGATTCTGAGAATATCACTCCGTCCTGCATCACCACTCCGCACTGCCGTCTCCACCAGTCGAGGTCTGTCTTTGCCAGGTCTGTGCCTCCTGCGGTTATCTGTCCTGCCTCCACGGGATAGTAGCCCAGCATTAGTTTCACGAGCGTTGTCTTTCCGCTGCCCGACGCGCCTACTATTGCCGTAACCTTGCCTTCGGGTATGTAAAGGCTCACCCCGTCTATGGTCTTTGATGGCGAGTGAGGGTCGTATCTGAAGCTTATGCCGTCGAGCCTTATGTCGTGTGTCATGTCTGCGGGCCGCATTACGTGATCTTTGGCGTTTTCGTCGTCAGCGCGGTGAATCTCGTTTATGCGCTCAAGGCTTATCTTCACGTCCTGCAGCGAGTAGAGAAATCCCATCAGCTGGTCTACGGGACTGTTGAGCTGACCTATTATATACTGCACCGCGAGCATCATGCCGAGCGTAAGCTCCCCGTTGATCACCGCCGTTGCCGACACCACCGTTATTATTATGTTCTTCAGCTCGTTTATGAATATGCTTCCCGCCTCCTGTGTCTGCTGCAGCTTCAGGCTCTTCATCTGCACGCCGAAGAGGTCGGCCTGTGTGTCCTCCCATTCCCAGCGGCGCCGCTGCCGGCAGTCCTGCAGCTTTATTTCCTGCATTGACGTTATAAACTCGTAAGTCTTGTTGCTGTTTATTGCCTGCTGCTCAAACAGCTCATAGTCGAGCACCTTGCGCCTTTTCAGGAACATGGCTATCCATAGGGCATACAGTGCGCTGCCGGCGGCGAATATTATAAATATCACCACGTTGTATGTTAGCAGCACTATGCCGAACACCACGAGGCTCAGCATTGAGAACATTACGCTAAGCGTCTGACCAGTCAGAAAGCTGTTTACGCGCGCGTGGTCGTTCATGCGCTGCAGCAGGTCGCCTGTAAGCTTTGTGTCAAAAAACGACATGGGCAGCCGCAGCAGCTTGATGAAGAAGTCGCTCACGAGCGATATGTTCACGCGCATGCTTATGTGCAGCAGCAGCCAGCGGCGTATAAAGTCGAGTGCCGTGCGGCTCAGCGTCAGCATGAGCTGTCCCAGGAGCACGAGCCACACGAATCCGATGTCGCGGCTCTTTATTCCCACATCGACAATGGCCTGTGTGAGGAACGGAAGCACGAGCTGCAGCACGCAGCCTAAGAGCAGTCCGGCTATAATCTGTCCGAAATATTTTCTGTACTTCTTTATGTATCCGAACAGAAAGCGGAACGAGCGGCTTTCGCCGTGGCTATTGCCCCGCTTGTTGTCATAAAAGGCAGGAGTGGTTTCTATAAACATTGCCACGCCCTTGTCTTCTCCGCCCGAACGTGTGCTCACCCAGTGCTTCTCCATGTCTTTCTTCCTGCATATTGCAAAGCCTTTGCCGGGGTCGGCAACATAAAACTTCTGTTTCTTTACGTCGACCTTATACAGCACCACAAAGTGGTTCTGGTTCCAGTGCAGTATGCACGGCAGCGGAGCTTCTGCCAGATTGTCGAGGCTGACACGTCCGCATACCGTATGCAGTCCCAGCTTTTCGGCCGCCTCGCTTATGCCCAGCAGCGATACGCCTTCTGACGTGGCGAAGCACAGCTTCGACAGACTGTCGAAGCTGTAGTCTGCCCCGTAGTGACTGCATATCATGCGCAGGCATGCTGTGCCGCACTGCATCGCGTCGTGCTGAAGGTATATTTTAAAGTCTTTCATAGAGCATTGGCTTTACACGAATTTCATTCGTCAATAGATGTTTTTTTGCTCTTCATATTGCTGTATGCTCTGTGCTTGTCTGCGCTGTCTCAAATTACCGCCTGACAGTGTGTAGTAGAGCTCTAATTTTATGAAGGTTCCGTCGTTTTTCGTTTCTCGTCTGTATGAAAGATCTGTTTTTATTACATCAAGAACGCGGGGTTTGCTATATGGCGCGACAGTAAGCTTCATCTGCAGTTTCTTCTTGAAGAAACTCTTCGACACGCTTACAGCAGCATACCATACGTCGTTCATCTTTATCTCCCATATATATTTTGAGGGATCGTAGTAGCCATACACGTTTATGCACATTCCGTTTTTCAGCCATATCATGAAGTTGGCATAAGCATACCAGCTGAACTGGTCTTTGTATTCAGAGCTATTTGTTTTGAAAGAGCTCCATGATGTATATCCGCCCAATTTTACATAGAAGTTATCCGTAATATATCTTCTCCATTCCAGCGAAATCTGCTTCGTGTCGTCCTTCTTGCTGTTCTGCAGCACGGAACGTGTAGTGTTCGGATTGTCCGGGTCTGTCTCCTCCTCGTAGAACAGGCTCTTCTCGTTCTTTGTGTATGAAAAGTTAAGATGCAGACTCTTAAAGAGTGTAATCTCCATGTTTATCCATTGGCTTGCCGGAATGTCGATGTCGGGATTTCCCATGCTGTAGTGGTTAGCCCCGTCATACACCCTATAAGTGCTCACTCCTGAATACGGTATTCCGTACACGTTTCTGTTGTATGTCAGGGCTATGCTGTATTTCTGCTTTTTGTCAAGGTAGTATTTCAGAACAGCCGACGGGCACAGGCTCCAATAGTCTCTCTTGTCTGTAAAGCCGTTGGTAACCACTTTCATGCTGTTGTACTGAACTCGCATGTTTGCGTTATACGACAGCTGACCTAATGTTCCGTCGTATGATGCGAAAGCCGCGGCTTCATGTCCCATGACATTCTGTCTTATCTTGTTTATTCTCTCGTCCTCACCCACGTTGTTCATATTGTAGTCGAGACCGGTCGATAGAATGTTGCCGTTATTTTGTACGTTCTTCCATACAGGCTTTATGCGCAGCAGTCGTGTATAGTTGTCGGCATCTTGTGAGTAGTCTGTTATTAATCCGTTTCCTGTAATTGTATTGAAACTGTTTTTTCTTTTACTGTTGTACCACAGATAGTCGGCGGTAATATTCAGATTAGAGCCTCTGTCGTCTATGTTCCAGTTGTAAAAGGCAACACCGTTTAGCGTAATGTTTTTTGACGGTGCCCACATCACACTCTGATATGTATTTGTCGTTACGTCGTTGCTTTCGGTATTGCTGGCATCTAGTGTAGCTGTTCCTTTATAGTATGATGCGCTGGCTGATATGCCCACCTGCTGGCCGTGTCCTATGTCAGCGGATATAGTCATCCATTCCATCCATGTATTTGAGTTGGCTCTCTCTCTCTCGTTGCTCTCGGATGCCGTAGTGTTCACCATTTTGTTCGTCTTGTATTTTTCCTCAGACAGTCCCCGTCTGTAGCTGAGGGCATTGAAAAGGGTGAATCTTCCAAAGCTTGCCATCTGATATGTAGCGAGATTGAATCCGTCGCTTCCGGTTTTTGTCCTTGCCTGCGTTCCTCCCTGAATGCCCACCGTATAGCCTTTTTCTCTGTGTTTCAGCCATATTCTCATTATGCCGCCGGGTTTGCTTGCGCTTTCAGATCCTGTATTGAAATATTCCACCTCAATGCGTTCTATCATATTTGGGCGTAAAACCTTTAGTTGTTCCTTATCTGTTATTTTCACACCATCTATATAAACAGCACTTGCTTCTTTTCCGTATATTGAAACATTGCCATCATTAACTTGTATGTATGGTAGCATTGACATCATCTGGTCAATCGAGAATGTGTCGGCCAGTTTGCTGTTGGCCAAGTTCAATGAGAAACCATTGGCCTTCTGCCTAATCCTCGATGTAACCACGGTTATGTTGTCTATACTCATTTCACGGCTTATCGAGTCTGTTGTCGTTGAGTCAGCCACGGATTTGTTAGCCTCTGCCGTTGCATGCGCATTTGCCGTAAGAGACAGCAACGCTGTTAATATTAAGATGATGTTTCTCATATATCTAAATTTTTTTGGTTTAACTGTATTGTGTACGCAGGCAAGCACCGTTTTGTGATTTACCTAACATTATTTAACTTGCTTCAATTTATTTGGCAGCCATTTGTGCTAATTATATTTTTAGCAATATATATTATCCTCGGTTAATAGTTTCAGCCTCATACGCAGCTGCGGGTCGGCTTCTTCTTTGGTTAAAGCATTTTTACAGAATCCATGGTCAATTCTGTTTTGCACACAGATTGTACAGACAGCCTGTACCACTGGATATGTAGCAACAAGGCTAATGTACCGGCTGATTTGCAATCTGCCGGAATTGAATATAAGGATTTTCAATCCGAAACTCATACATATAAATTATACATAGGAAGTAAGTGGATTGAAAATCCTTATATTTTATGCTGTCGGATAGCATATCCGACAGAACATTAGCCTTGTTGTTTATTAACGCTTTAAACCGCAAATCCTTTGGATTTTTCGTCCCATTGGATATATATAATGTATTGCTACAAAAGCCTATTGACGGAATATCTACAGATTGTGCTGATGTTTGTGCTGTAAATGCCATAACGGCAAACATTATTAATAGTAATTTTTTCATAATATTTTGGTTTTAAATTCAATCGCAAAGTAACAGAATTTGGAAAATGGTTGCAAATATTTTAATGGTTGATTTTTCACAAGTTTTTCACAAACCTGCGAAAAAAGGCAGTCCGTTGTTGTGAAAAAATTTTCACAACAACGGACTATGGTGCGACTAAGTGCTTAATTATAAAGACTTTATATATTTGTCAAAATCTTTTGGCGAGCCCTCACGGCCGGTCATTTTTTCGAGAAGTCTTTTACGTATGTTGGATATGTTAGATGAAGACAAATCTGTAAGTATGCATATCTCTGCCGGCACAAAGTCGAGTCTTACAAGCAGACAAATCAGATATTCGTTATTGTTAAGTGTGTTTTCCCAGTTGCTCAAAGGTCTATAGTCCTTGAACAATTCTTTAAGCCTGCTTATCTCATCTTTGTCCATAGGCTTAGTGGTCTTCCTAGCCTTCCATCTTATCTGAATTACAATAGGCTCACATTCAAAGAGGTCTTTATCCTTTACATTATTAAAGTTTTTCTCATATTCGGTCTTCAGTATGTCAATTTTTTTTGTCTTTTCTTCAATCATCCTGTTTACTTCGACATTCAGACCGTTGTTAATACTTTCGAGCTCTGCTTTGCTCATTTCAAGCTCATTTATTTTGCGCTTATATTCTTTTATCTCGTCAACTCTTGCCCTGCGTTT
>NZ_HF986847.1:0-665 GCF_000431195.1 Prevotella sp. CAG:255
AGATTAGCTCTGAAGAGTTTGATTTTAGCATTGAATGATTCAGCAGCTGCATTCGTGGAACGATTGTTATAAAAGTTCAATATTTCATCATAATGTTCATAAAATGTTGCAGCAATCACATTAAATTGCTTCATGCCTGCACGTTCCACTTTATCATACCATTTTGCCATACTGAGCCTTGCGGCATCTTTGATTGTGTTTTTGGAAAATATCATTCTTAGTGAGTGCGACAGTCCGTAAGCAACTTTAATATCCGGGTATTCGTCAAATAGGATTCCGGCCCTTTCTTTTTGTCTTTCTGTCCATTTGTCTGCTGATTTAAACAGCAGGTAACGACTTCTGACAAGCAGTTCGGGACGTGTGTCTCCGTTGGGGAAACGAAATGGCACATAGGTTTTACCCGACAGTTTGCATTCTTCCATTTCCCCGTTGCTCTGTTGCAGTGCACCCCAGCGATGTGTCACGCGAATTTCCTGTACAGCATCACCTGCCAGTTTCTGTATGTGAAAACGGTCTATTACCCGTTTGGCATTAGGAAAGGCTACAGAAACTATTTTGCGCATCGAGTCTGAAAGAACAAGAGTGACCTCCTCAACCTTCATACGTTCCGCTTTATCAATCTGTTTTAAAGTCTGTATTATAGCCTCAGATTTTGTTCCGGCAAC
>NZ_HF986848.1:0-1588 GCF_000431195.1 Prevotella sp. CAG:255
GTGTTAGCCCGCCTAGTGCTGCCTTCAGAAATACTGGATTATTTTAGTATAGTAAGTGTTGAAGAATCTTCGAGTGAGATTCATATTCACCTTGATGAATTAATGAATACTGAATTATCTAATGATATTCATTTTGAGTCAAAGGGTTTTATGAGTCCTGTCAACGTTACTGATTTCCCAATCCGTGACCATAAGGTTATACTGGTAATCCGCCGCCGAAGATGGACAGACCTTCGCACCGGCAAAAGTTTCAGTCTCCCAATTGCGCTTGATGTGGCCTGCCAGGGCACCCGTTACTCCAAGGAGTTTGGGGCTTTTTTAAAAGAAACGTATGGAGACATCCCGGGTGACTTGCCGTACGCTTGAAACATTTTATCATATAAATGCACATACTTTTGAGAAACAGTACAAAGAAACATTAAGTGGTTACTGTGAGTGGGATGAACCGGATAATGCCGACAAATGGCTGCTGTTTCCTGAAAACATAGGTCCCCGCCTGCAGTACAAAGAAATATTAAGTGGTTACCGTGAGTGGGATGAACTGGATCATGCCGACAAATGGCTGCTGTTTCCTGAAAACATAGGTCCCCGCCTCGCAATAGACGAATCCTCTCTGTCTAATGACGAACTGTATACGTTTGTTGCCAACCGTGACCGCCATGCACATGGAGGAAGCCTTGTGGCGGTCGTTGCCGGAACAAAATCTGAGGCTATAATACAGGCTTTAAAACAGACCTGTCTAATGACGAACTGTATACGTTTGTTACCAACCGTGACCGCCATGCCCTTGAAGGAAGCCTTGTGGCGGTAGTTGCCGGAACAAAATCTGAGGCTATAATACAGACTTTAAAACAGATTGATAAAGCGGAACGTATGAAGGTTGAGGAGGTCACTCTTGTTCTTTCAGACTCGATGCGCAAAATAGTTTCTGTAGCCTTTCCTAATGCCAAACGGGTAATAGACCGTTTTCACATACAGAAACTGGCTGGTGATGCTGTACAGGAAATTCGCGTGGCACATCGCTGGGATGCACTGCAACAGAGCAACGAGGAAATGGAAGAATGCAAACTGTCGGGTAAAACCTATGTGCCATTTCGTTTCCCCAACGGAGACACACGTCCCGAACTGCTTGTCAGAAGTCGTTACCTGCTGTTTAAATCAGCAGACAAATGGACAGAAAGACAAAAAGAAAGGGCCGGAATCCTATTTGACGAATACCCGGATATTAAAGTTGCTTACGGACTGTCGCACTCATTAAGAATGATATTTTCCAAAAACGCAATCAAAGATGCTGCAAGGCTCAGTATGGCAAAATGGAATGATAAAGTGGAACGTGCAGGCATGAAGCAATTTAATGTGATTGCTGCAACCTTTTATGAACATTATGGTGAAATATTGAACTTATATAACAATCGTTTCACGAATGCAGCTGCTGAATCATTCAATGCTAAAATCAAACTCTTCAGAGCTAATCTCCATGGAGTGACGGATAAAAAGTTTTTCCTCTTTAGAATCGCAAAGCTCTACGGATACCCCCATTAAATTTCTACTGCCCCACTATTAGTCCCATAAGTCTCATTAATCTCAT
>NZ_HF986849.1:0-524 GCF_000431195.1 Prevotella sp. CAG:255
CCTCCTTTAATCTCTCTTCAAGTTAAATCAAAATCAAATTCAACAACAAAACGAAAAGCGTAAAGATTATGGATTTCAAATTATTAAAACAGCTTTATAAAATCCACTCAAAGTCAGGATACGAGGGCAAGATTATTTCCTTCGTCTGCAAGTGGGTTGACAGGAACATACAAAACGTGAAGATAGACCTCGACTGGAACACGGGGAACATCTACATGACGAAGGGAACATCAGATACTTATCCCTGCATGGTTGCTCATTTGGACCAAGTGCAGAAATACCATCCGACAGACTTCACGGTAATTGAAACCAAGGACTTATTGTTTGGTTACAGTCCCACGGAAAGGAGTTTTTGCGGTCTGGGTGCTGATGATAAGAACGGTGTATGGTTATGCCTTCAATGCCTCCAGAAGTTTAACGAAATAAAAGTTGCATTCTTTGTAGGTGAGGAAGTGGGATGTATTGGAAGCAGTAAGGCAAACATGGAATTCTTTAACGACTGCCGCTTTGTAATACAGCCGGAC
>NZ_HF986850.1:0-561 GCF_000431195.1 Prevotella sp. CAG:255
TTTTTTGCATTGTTCCATTCGTTTTTCCTTTTTTGTCATTTACTCATCCATCATTACGTTTATTTACGGCCATGAATCCGTATCAAATATCCAAGTTTGCAAAAGACGCCCTTTCACGTTCCAAAACACGGCTTTTTACATTCCAAAAGACGGCAAATCGGAAGCTGAAAGGCCATATTTTGCAAGTTATTCCGTAACATCTTGATTTACATATATTCGTGCCAAAATTTAAGGTTCTTACGCTTTTAACTCCGCCGTTGTTCACTGTTCCGGCGGCTGCAACAGCAGCCTGTATCCGGCCTTTACGGTTATCTTTACGGTGCGTGCCTTTTTTGTGAAATACTGCGACACGCCGCGTATCAGTCCGCGTCCCACGTCGGAAACTATCTGCGCCCCGGCGTCGGTGGATATGCTTATGCCGCTTTCCACGGCGCCGCCCATGCCTGCGGCAATCTCCCTCGCTGCGTCGTTTTCAAGCGAGTTTGGTACGAGAATGCCTTTCTGTCCGTCGGTGGAATACACCTCAAGTTCCACGGGCAGCACGCTGCCGTTATGGCTTAC
>NZ_HF986850.1:574-881 GCF_000431195.1 Prevotella sp. CAG:255
GCACGCTGCCGTTATGGCTTACGGCCTCTATTTCCACCTCCATACGCTCGCCCTGAAGGCGCGTCAAGCCTGTTATCACCGTTCCTTTTGGTAAGAGGCGGCCTCCAACACGCATCGGTTCGAGCAGCCTGAGGCGCAACGCCTGTCCGTCGGTAACAGTCTGCGTGCCGTGTACGCACGCCGCAATGGTGTTCTTTACCACGGCCTCATGTGTTCCGACTGCGGTGTTGAAGCGGTCTGCAACAATGCTGTCCGTATCATCATTTTGACCGAGCCGCGATACAACACGAGTCCGTTCCGCCTTGAC
>NZ_HF986850.1:941-1496 GCF_000431195.1 Prevotella sp. CAG:255
TTGCTTGTTTCCGTCGTTCTTGTTGCCGTGTTGCCGCCAAAGCGGGCCGCCAGCTCGTAAGACTTCTCCATCAAGGCGACCTTCTCGTCAAATGAGCTTTCCTTTTCAGGCTCACAGTCCAGTCGCCGTTCTATCTCCGTAATCCTGCGCGACACCTCGTCGTCCTGCGGCACTTCCGCAGGCGAGTAAAAACCGGCCAGCGTCCTGTTCATGTCCTGGTACGCCGCAACGGATGAATGAGGAGTACCCTCCTCGTTTTCATTTTCCGCCACAGGTTTGTCCGTCAGCGGAACGTCCGGCAAAGTTACCTTTCCTGTTGTATCCGTGTCGAGCATTTCCGCTATCTCTATCAGCGAGCCTTTGCGCCGTTCGGCCTTCTCCGCCATCTCTCCGTCACGGTAAGCGTCCACCTTGCTGCCCGGCAGTCCCTTGCTTTCGGGCGAGGGCATTTCCGTGTTGAAGCCTCCGTTTCCGCCTCCGGCTCTCGTTCCGTCTTCAGACGGACGGAAAATCAGCCACAGGCTTCCGGCAAACAGCAGCGCCATGAGCGGATAT
>NZ_HF986850.1:1534-1765 GCF_000431195.1 Prevotella sp. CAG:255
ACCCATTGTGAAAGTCCGCGCCTATGTCTTTCAGGCGTGTTTCCGTCAGTCCGCGGTTTCACCTTCAGGCGTTCCGCCATCTTCATTATGTCCATTTCCGTAAAGTTCGATGTATTTCCCGTTAGTCTTTCCGTATTTTATCTCCATAGGTTCGATGTGCCTTATCCTCATCTTTTCTCCGCCGTTCTTGCCGAAATCCACCAGCGCATATACCGTGACGTAGACGCAACA
>NZ_HF986851.1:0-740 GCF_000431195.1 Prevotella sp. CAG:255
ACGGTATTGTCCCCATCATGGGACGAGTGACAATCAACGGTACTGTGGCGCAGTTCAGTTGCAAGCAGACCATCCCGAAAACCCTTTGGGATGCGAAAGGCAACCGAGCCAAAGGCAAGAGTGCCGAAGCACGGAACGTCAATCTGGCATTGGACAACATCAAGGCGCAAATCATCAAGCACTATCAGCGCATATCCGACCGAGAGGCATACGTAACGGCTGAAATGGTGCGCAATGCCTACCAAGGGGTAGGAAGCGAGTATGAGACACTGATAAAGGCTTTTGACAAGGATTGCGCCAACTTCCTGAAACGTGTCGGCAAAGATCGCAGCATCGGCACATACAAGGTCATGGTAAGGGCAAGGAACTATGTCGCAGCCTTTATCAAGTCATTCTACAGACGGACGGACATGTCCATGCTGGAACTTACGCCCGACTTCATCAGGGAGTTTGCGGCTTATCTTACGGCTGAACGGGGACTGAAAAACGCCACCATCTGGCTGAACTGCATGTGGCTGAAAGGCGTGGTCATGCGTGCGCACTATAACGGACTGATACCGAGAAATCCGTTTGCGCAGTTCCATATCAGCCCGAATGTTAAGGAACGGGAATATCTGACAGAGGACGAAATCAAAAGAATCATGGCGCACGAGTTTGACAACCCCACCCTCGCATTGGTGCGAGACCTGTTCATTTTCGCCTGCTTCACCGCCTTGTCTTTCGTGGATATGAAAGAACTC
>NZ_HF986852.1:0-4606 GCF_000431195.1 Prevotella sp. CAG:255
GCCGACATGGACGTTGTGCCGAACAACGAAGACCGCGTGTCGAAGCTGTTGGAGGTGTATATTGATAATAAGAACTACTAGTTTAAGTGAAGAGTGAAGAGGGAAGAGTGAAGAGCAGGCGCGGAGCGCAAATAAAAATGAAAAATTAAAAGTGAAAAATCCATGTGATTTGTTGGTATTATCATTTGGAGTTAAAGTAGTTAAAGGAGTTATCGCCAACGGAGTTGGCTAGTAGTTAAAGTCAAATGCCTTGTTGATTCTATTCGATGTAATACAATTGACAATAATCGACGAAACGCACGCACTACGTTTGCTAATGTTCCGGCGGATCTGTGCTATTGTTTTTGGGAGTTAAAGTAGTTAGAGAAGTTATCGCTCACTAAGGTGAGCTAGGAGCATATTTAAGTTAAGAACTAAGAGTGAAGAGTGAAAAATCCAATTGCAAACGTAATGCTTACAAGTAGAAACCACAATACATTTGGATTTTTCGTTTTTCATTTTTAACTTTCACTTTCGTAAAACGCACTACGTTGCTATTGTGCCGGCGGATCTGTGCTCCGCCGGAATTGAATATAAGGATTTATTTAATCCGCTAACTTCCTATTTCACATTATATCACAATTTTATGCTAACATTGGCTATAGGATTTTTAACTTTTCATTTTTCACTTAAATTAGCGGTATTTTAAGCGGATCAGGAAATTAGCTGCGCTGAACTTCGTTTCTTATATTCAATTCCGGCAGATTGCAAATCAGCCGGAACAATAGCAACGTAGTGCGTGTTTAAGTGAAGAATGAAAAGTGAATAGTGAAAAATTCAAATGCATTGTTGGGTATTGTAATTAGTAATTAAAGTAGTTAGAGAAGTTATCGCTCACTAAGGTGAGCTAGTAGTTAAAGTCAAATGCTTTGTTGATTCTATTCAATGTAATACAATTGACAATAATCTACGAAGCGCACGCACTACGTTGCTGTTGTGCCGGCGGATCTGCGCTCCGCCGGAATTGAGTATAAGGATTTATTTAATCCGCTAAAAATACCCTTATGACATGGATGGTATGACGAACGGGGACGGGATGCAAATTGTTATGTTATTATATGATGTTGACGGCTTTTCGGATGAAGAGCCGTTTATTTTTGTGTGATTATTGGGTGAGGAATGAGAAATGTGTCAGATGTGAGGGCGTGATGACGGGACATGATGCGCTGAAAAATGACTAAAAATGTGAGGACTGACGGTGTCTGGCGGCATAAATGTATGATGAAAGACGAAATGGCGTATTGTAAGTAATCGTGGCTGTAAACTGCAATGTTTAAAGCTGTTTCTGTGAATGAGTGGGGATAGTGTTTTGATATCGCCGTCTTTTGTTTTAAATTGATATTTTAAAGCGGCATGAGACGGCTGCCGGCCTTAAAATTTAATGAAATAATCTTTGTATTTTTAACCCATATTTTTTGCGACTTTTATTCTAAAATCCTATCTTTGTAAAGGCAGAGAGAAGGTTTGCGGCATGTTGTGGCGTCTTTGAGGCGACGGCCGGCAGCAACATTCTGCCATGCATCTAATAAGAAAAACATAAAGAAACTATACAATATTTTAATAATACTATGGCAAAGATAAAACAGATTGTGGAGTGCGTGCCCAACTTCAGCGAAGGACGCGACAAGAATGTTATAAAACAGATTACCGATGTGATTGAGGAAGCCGGCGGCGTAAAACTGCTCGATGTTGACCCGGGTGAGGCTACTAACCGCACGGTGGTTACTTTTGTTGGTGAGCCCGAGGCTGTTGTCGAGGCTGCTTTCAAGGCTGTTAAGAAGGCCGGTGAACTTATAGACATGCGCAAGCATCACGGTGCTCATCCGCGTATGGGCGCTACAGACGTGCTGCCGCTGGTGCCGGTAAGCGGAATAACTCTTGAAGAGTGTGCCGAGCTGGCAAGAAAACTGGCAAAGCGCATTGCCGACGAGCTGCAGATACCATGCTACTGCTATGAAGAGGCCGCTCTGAAACCTGAAAGACGCAATCTGGCCGTGTGCAGAGCCGGTGAGTATGAGGCGCTGCCGGAGAAGATGGGCGATGCCGACAAGGCTCCTGACTTCGGTGCAAGACCCTTTGACGAGGGCGTGGCACGCACGGGATGTACGGCTGTAGGAGCACGCGACTTCCTGATTGCCGTAAACTTTAACCTTAACACCACATCTACACGCAGGGCAAACGCAGTGGCCTTTGACGTGAGAGAGAAGGGAAGACCGGTGCGCGAAGGCAACCCGATAACAGGCAAGGTGAAGAAAGACGCAGACGGAAAGACAATAATGCAGCCCGGTACGCTGAAGTCGACAAAGGCCATAGGATGGTTTATCGAGGAATACGGCATCGCACAGGTGTCAATGAACATAACTAACATCAACGTTACGCCGCTGCACGTGGCATTCGACGAGGTGTGCCGCTGCGCTCAGAACAGAGGACTGAGAGTAACGGGAACAGAAATCGTAGGTCTTGTGCCAAAACGATCTATTGTAGACGCCGGAAAGTATTTCCTTGAGAAACAGCACAGATCGACAGGTATTCCTGAAGAAGACATAATGAACATAGCCGTGAAGTCGATGGGACTCGACGACCTGCGTCCGTTTGTACCCGAGGAGAAGGTGGTGGAGATGCTGCTCGAGGCCGACCAGAAGAAGGCAAAGAGACTGACGGCACTGACAGTGAAGGGATTTGCTGACGAGACAGCAAGAGAATCTCCTGCACCCGGCGGCGGATCAGTGGCTGCATACATGGGAGCACTGGGCGCTGCATTGGCAACGATGGTGGCTAACCTGTCGGCACACAAGCCCGGATGGGACGACCGCTGGAACGAGTTCAGCCAGTGGGCAGACAAGGGCATGGTGCTCGAGACAGAGCTGCTGCGCCTCGTTGACGACGACACAGAGGCCTTTAACCGCATAATGGCAGCTTTCGGAATGCCGAAAGGAACAGACGAAGAGAAGCAGTTGCGCTCAGAGGCCATACAGAAGGCAACACTGTTTGCTGCACAGGTGCCGCTGGAGACAATGAAGACATCGGCACAGGTGTTCGAACTGTGCAGGGCAATGGTAGAGACCGGCAACCCGAACAGCGTGTCTGACGCAGGCGTTGGTGCACTGGCAGCAAGAGCAGCCGTGATGGGTGCCGGACTGAACGTCAAGATAAACGCTTCGTCGCTGAAAGACCAGGATGCAGCCAAGGCTCTGATAGGTGAGGCTGAGGCGCTGATGGCTGAGGCTACAAAGCAGGAGGCTGAGATAATGCAGATGGTTGAGCGAGTAATCAGCGGAAACTGATTGGGGCAAGACCGGGAGAAACATAACGAATAAACAACAGAAAAATCCTAAATATTATGACAAACGAGGAATTTAAGGCGGCGATACGTGCCGGCATACCAGACGTGCTGCCGGAGCCGCGTGAGTATGACAAAGAAGTGAACCATGCGCCAAAGCGTAAGGAGATACTTACAGAAGACGAAAAGAAGCTTGCACTGCGCAATGCCCTGAGATATTTCCCTAAGAAATTCCACAAGACACTTGCACCGGAGTTTGCTGCTGAGCTGCGCGACTACGGACGCATATATATGTACAGATTCAGACCTACATACGACATGTATGCACGCAGCATTGACGAGTATCCGCACAAGTCGGAGCAGGCTGCTGCCATCATGCTCATGATACAAAACAACCTGAACCCGGCAGTGGCTCAGCATCCTCATGAGCTTATCGTATATGGAGGCAACGGTGCCGCATTCCAGAACTGGGCACAGTATCTGCTGACTATGAAGTATCTGAGCGAGATGACAGACGAGCAGACACTCGTGATGTATTCAGGTCATCCGCTGGGACTCTTCCCGTCGCACAAGAATGCTCCGAGAGTGGTTGTTACAAACGGTATGGTGATACCTAACTACTCAAAGCCAGACGACTGGGAGCGCATGAACGCACTTGGCGTCAGCCAGTATGGACAGATGACAGCCGGATCGTATATGTATATCGGTCCGCAGGGCATCGTTCACGGCACAACGATAACCGTGCTAAACGCAGCACGCATGCAGATGAAGAAAGAACCGGGCCGCAAGGACATACACGGCATGCTGTTCGTGTCGTCAGGTCTTGGCGGTATGTCAGGTGCACAGCCTAAGGCTGGAAACATTGCCGGAGTGGTCAGCGTTGTTGCCGAGATTAACCCCAAGGCTGCACAGAAGCGCTATGACCAGGGCTGGGTGGACGAACTGCACTCTGACCTGAACGAACTGATACCGGCAATAAGAAAGGCCGTAGAGGAGCGCAAGACTGTGTCTATGGCATACGTGGGCAACGTGGTTGACCTGTGGGAGCGCCTGGCAGAAGAAAACATAAAGGTAGACCTTGGCAGCGACCAGACATCTCTGCACAACCCATGGGCAGGAGGATATTATCCTGTTGACATGACATTTGAGGAGTCGAAGCAGATGATGGCAGAGAATCCCGAACTGTTCCGTGAGCGTGTGCAGGCATCTCTGCGCAGGCAGGTTGCTGCAATCAACAAGCTGACAGAGCGCGGCATGTACTTCTTCGACTACGGCAACGCATTCCTG